>NZ_JBHXJK010000082.1:0-38739 GCF_042723255.1 Amycolatopsis thailandensis | reverse complement strand
CCTGGCCGAGCGCCCACCGCGGCCGAAGTCCGTTAAGGCCCCTTTCCTTACTCTCAAGGTAGGTATGGTGGCCTACCCGGACTTCCTACTCGCACGCGGAAACTCCCGAATGTCAGGAAAGGGTCGTTCAGGACGAAAAATGTCCTGAACGACCCTTTCCTGACACCCCCCCGCGGCACGACCGGCGCGCGGGTGGCAAAAGAAGTACGGACGAGCCGGCGTGTAAGCCGGATCCTGTCCTCGCCTCGCCTTGCGGCTGAGCGAGTGGCGGCCATCCATCTAGGCCCACCGTCGCCGGCGGGCTCGAGCGGCCTACCCGCAGACTCGGGCGAGCAGCCCTCGGTCGCCTGCGCAGGAGCCTCGCGGCTCCCTCTTGGCCTTGCTCCGGGTGGGGTTTACCTAGCCGTCCTGGTCACCCAGGACGCTGGTGGTCTCTTACACCACCGTTTCACCCTTACCTCCGCCCGCGAAGCGCACGGAGGCGGTCTGTTTTCTGTGGCACTGTCCCGCGGGTCGCCCCGGGTTGCCGTTAACAACCACCCTGCCCTGTGGAGTCCGGACTTTCCTCGAACCGGTTTCCCGGCTCGCGGCCGCCCCGCCGACTCGTCCGTCGGCGAATCCTACTGCACGGGTACGGGCAGGCAGTTCAGGTTGCGCCGCCCGTCGGGTTCGACGACGAACCACAGGTGGTCGGTGCCCTGTCCGGTCCATTCGCCGGGACGCGCGTTGGCGAACTTGTAGAGCGGCCGGCCGGCCAGGGTCACCTGCCGGGCGCCCTCGGGACGCTTGATCGTGTCGACGATCCCGGGGTCGATGCCGGTCACCACCGGCGTGCCGGTGGTCGTGACGGGAATCCACACCGCGGCGCAGTCCCCGAGGCACACCGAGCGGGCCTTGTGCGGGTCGTCGCGTTCGTACCGGAAGAGGACGGCGCCGGTCTCGTCGAGGACGGCCCGGCCCATCCGGGTCATGTAGACGGCCGTCAGCTGCGTGCCGGGCGGAGCATCCGTGGGAGAGCTGGGCCGCGAGGTGCCGGACGGCGGCAAGCGCGGGCCGGGGAGTGTCTCGGTGACCGGAGCGCTCGCCGTCAGCGACACGGGTTCACCCTCCTGCCACCACATCGCGGCGCCCACGACGAGTGCCGCGATGACGACGAGCATGGTCAACCGCGATCGGCGCATCAGGCGTCTCCGTTTCTCCCGGGTGGCTGACGGGGTTCTGCTCCGCGATCTCGTTGGTCCAGTGCAGGACGGCGGACGGGCTGTCGAGGCCGACGACACCGACTAGGCGGCCCTTGCGGACGAAACCGGTGACGGGCCGTTCCCCGCCGACGGGTGAGGCGAGCGCGACGGTGTCGGCGCCGAGCTTCGGGATGCCGCCCGCCTGGATGCGCATGCCGTGCTGTTCGGACCAGAACCGCGGCACGGGCGCGAACGGCCGCGAAGCCTGCGGCCCGTCGAGGAGGTTCTCCGCCGCGGCCCGGCCCATCTCGACGGCGTTGAGCCAGTGTTCGACCCGTCTCGGGGTCTCGTCGAACCGCAGGTTCGGCCACTGCGCGACGTCACCGGCGGCGACGATGTTGTCCATCCCCAGCACGTGACAGGTGGGCGCGCAGACGACACCGTCGTCGAGCGGCAGCTTGGACCCGCGCAGCCACGAGATCGACGGCACGGTCCCCACGGCCACGACGACGCACGAGACGTCCAGGATCCAGCCGTCGGACGACCTCAGCCGCAGGCCGTTCGCCGTGGTCTGCCAGCCGTCGATGGACGCGCCCAGCGCCAGCCGCACCCCTCGCGACCGGTGCAGCGCGGAGAGCTTCTGCCCGATGTGCCTGCCGACGACCTCGCCGAGCAGATGCGCCGACCGGCCGATCACGGTGACCTCGCGCCCCGTCTCGCGCAGGCTCGCGGCGACCTCGCAGCCGATGAACCCGCTGCCCAGCACCGCGACCGGCCCGTGGTCGGCGGCGAGGTTGCCGCGCAGTTCGGCGGCGTCGGCCAGGGTCCGGACGACGACCACCCGCGGATGTCCGTGCGGGACACCGGAAAGCCGCCGGGGTTCGACGCCGCAGGCGATGACGAGCCCGTCGTAGGGCAGTTCCTCCGCACCGGGCAGGTGGACGACCTGGCGGCCCGGCTGCAGATGCGTCGCCGGGGTGTTGAACCGCCATTCGGCGTCGATCTCGTCGAGCCGGGCGAGCGCCGTCTCCGCCGGGCTCGTGGCCCCGGTCAGCAGGTCTTTGGACAACGCCGGCCGGTGATAGGGCAGGTCCGGCTCGTTGCCGACGATCACCAGCTCGCCGTCGAACCGCAGTTCCCGCAACCGTTCCGCGCAGCGCAGTCCCGCCAGTCCGCCGCCGACCACGACGATCCGTTCGCTCATTGTCCCGCCCCTCGCAGGTGGATGGCTCGCATCGGACAAGCCCGGGCCGCGGCCTGGACCAAGGGCAGCTGTCTGGCGCCCGGTTTCCGGAGATAGCGCAGCTGGCCGTCCCCTTGCAGCTGGAAGACCTGCGGTGCTTCGGCCTGGCAAATGGCGTAGCTGTGGCATTTCTTGTCGTCGACCGAGATCATGACCCGTTCGGCCCGGCCGGCGCCGCCGTCGAGCAGTCCCAGGCGGACCAGCGCCCGCGGCGGGAGCACCCGCAGGACGGTGAGCACGACGGCGGGGGTGAGCACGGTGATCCCGCCGAGCCAGACCGTCGCGAGGTTCCCGTTCGCGGACGCGCCCAGCCAGGAATGGATCGCCAGCAGGCCGACCGAGAGGTAGCCGAGCTGATGGAACCACCCTTTGACTCGACGCCCCAAGGCGGCGGTGACGGAGACCGCGATGAACAGTTCGAGCCCGACGACGCCCGCCGCGTGCCGCGCGAACCCGCCACCGGCGAACGGGATCAGCAGCGCGAGAACGCCGAACGAGCCGTCGTCGAGGAAGAGATAGGACAGGCCGTGGACGGAACCGGTGGCGAGGCTGAACACCGCGAGGACGACGTGCCCGCCGCGCAGCGCCTCGTGGCCGGTGGCCCGCCTGATCCACCCGGTGGCGCTCAGGATTCCCCAAGCCAGCGTCAAGCACATCGTCGAGTAGGCGAACCGGGCGGAAAGCGTGGCGATGTCCCGGACTCCGCTGTCGTGCGGTGACGGGGCCGGGATGACCGCCAGGAGCGCGGCCGTCACGCGCGCCTGCCCGGTGCGCCGAGCACCCGCACGAGCCCGAAGGTCGCTCCCCCGGCGACCGCCACCAAGAGCACGCCGAACACGATGTCACCGCCGCCGAGTTCGTTGCCGACGGCGGAAACCACCATCAGCGAGGTCGTCTCGGCGATGCCGGTGCTTTCGAGCAGGGTCATGTGCCGCATGACGGTGTCGACGGCGGTCTGCGCGAAGGACCGCATCGCGTCGTCGCGGGTGGCGGCCCGCACTTGGGAGGCGAGGCCGAAGACGCTCCCGTGCGCGGCGCGGGAGCGGTTGACGTAGAGATGGTCGAAGTCGGCGCTGACGGCACCGGTGATCTCCTCGGCCCAGGACCGTTGTTCTTCGGTGGGCTCGCCGGGTAGTTCGACGTGGACCTTCGACGCCAGTTCGCGGACCTGGGCGTCGAGCCGGTCGTGGTCGTCGGCGAGTTTGCGGCCGACCTCCCGCACCCGCAGGCCGCTCGCGCGCTGTTCCGCCTGACGACCGGCCGGACCTTCCCACAAACAGGCCTGCCGTACTCGCACGAGCAGTTCCCGATCATGGGAATCGATTTCCGCGAAGGCACTGTCAGGCGTTCCGAGCCCGAGCACCAGTAGGGCGATCACCACGCCGAGCAGTCGATAGATCATTTCACCCGTCCCCACTGCGGATACGCATCGAACAAAGGGCCTCACTGGGAGTACGGGGAACCGGAGTGGCCGGTTCGATCTCTGCCCGCCCATACAGTGTGATGTGCATCACACTACATATTTAGAACCGTTTATCGCCGCCGTACGTACCGGGCAACCAATAGTAAACGGAGCACTACTGCACATGGCTCACGGCGATAGTCTGCGCTACGGTGTACGAACCCGCGAAATCCTCCACCACTGGGGAGGTCTCGAACTTCATGGAAGCAGTGGGCAGAGAATGCCGTTTCGGCGGCGAGCATCGTTCGAACGAGCTTTCCGAAGAGCTCATTTCGTTGCTGTACAAAGATTTCCGGGAGACCCTGTTCAGTCAGGTGATGTACCTGACCGGCCATGATCGACAATGGACGGAAGACGTCGTCCAGGAAACGCTGATCCGCGCCTGGCAGCATTCCGACACGCTGAACCGTGAGCCGGGAATGCTGCGCGGCTGGCTGCTCACGGTCGCCAGGCGGATAGTCATCGACGGCTGGCGAAACCGGCGTGCCCGCCCGCAGGAGGTCGAGCTGGACAGTTCTGAAAACGCCGAAACAGCGGACCAGACCGAGCAGTCACTGTCCGCACTCGTCATTTCCGAAGCGCTACGCTATCTGGACAGCAAATACCAGGCTGTCATCTACGAGACGTATCTGACCGGACATACGGTCCGGGAGGCGGCGGTGATATTGGGAATACCGGAGGGAACGGTCAAATCACGGCTGTACGCGGCTATGAGGACATTGCGACGGTCGTTAGGAGAGCTGGGTTCGCGATGATGAAGCGAAAGGTGAAACACACCGATGCGGCGGCGTACGTACTCGGTGTGCTCGACCGGGCCGAGGCGTATGCCTTCGAAAAGCATTTGCGGGGGTGTGTGCGCTGCGGCCGCCGGGTCGCGGAATTCACGTCGGTGGAAGACGCGCTCGCGAGAGCCGATCTGCGCTACCTGTCCCCCGGCGCCGCCGTGGTCCGGCGCTGCGGCCGGCTGTCGATGATCGTGGCCAACCTCGTGGTGGTCCTCGTGGCGTGCGTCGTCGCGGCCTTCATGTCGGCACAACGGTCGTCCGGCCGATACCGGCGGATCTCGTCGGATGCGGACATCTTGACCTCTGCTCCCCTCGACGACCAGCGGTCACTCCCGTCACCGCCTCCGTTCAAGTAGTCTGCCGCAAGCCGAAACGAAGGTCTCTACGGTGCATACCGAAGTAAATCCCGAGAGTCCCTTCGGCGGGCCTTCGGTACCGAAGCGTCCCGCCGGGTTGCTGGGTCGAGACAGGGAACTCGACACGATCACCGGGCTGTTCCGGGCCGCCCTGCGCGGCCGCGCGACCAGTGCCGTGGTGGTCGGGGAGTTCGGCATGGGCAAGTCGTCGGTGCTCGGCGCCGCCGGTGAGCTGGCGAAAGCGGCGGGGTTCACCGTCGCGATCGCCTCCGCGTCCCGGTTGGAGACGCACCTGAGCGGCGGTGTCGGCCGTCAGCTGATCGACGGGCTCACCCACGCGCCGCCGGACCACGGTCCCCGGGACGAGCAGGCACTCGACGCCTTCTTCCACACCGTCCGCCACGCCGCCGAACAGGGCCCGGTCTTCCTCGGCATCGACAACATCCACCTCGCCGATCCGTGGTCGATGCGCTGCCTCGCCTACATCCGGCATCGCGTGGAGCGGCTGCCGGTGATGATCGTGCTGACCGCGCTGATCGGACAGTTGCAGACCGGCGAGGTCGCGCTCCTGGAGATGTCCGGCTGCACTCCGGCCACGATCCGGCTGCGCGGTCTGGGGACGCGGCACGTCGCCGAGTTCCTCGGCGTCGCCACCGGCCGGTTCGCCGAGGAATGCCGCGAGGTCACCGGCGGCAATCCGTACCTGCTCGGCGCGCTGCGCCGCCGCCTGGTGCCCGGGATGGACCTGGACGCCGCGGGGTCGGCGATGATCGGCGAGGTGCTGCGGGTCCGCATGCACGAGTACACCGCCGCGCCGAAGATGCTCGAAGCCGTCGCGATCCTGGGCGAGGACGCGAGCTTCGACCTGCTGGCGCGGCTCGCGGGGGTCGACGAAAGCACCGCGCTGGCCGCCATCGACACGATGGTGCGCGCGCACCTGCTGACCAACAGCCACCGGCCGGCGCTGACCTACCGGTTCGTCCGCAATTCGGTGCTCGCCGACATGCCGCTCACCACCAGGGCGGTCACCCAGTCGCGGGCGGCGCGGCTCCTGCACGACGCGGGCGCGGCACCGGAACGGGTCGGCGCCCATCTTCTGGAAGCGACCGCGATCAGGATCCCCTGGGCGGTCGACATCCTGCGGATGGCCGCCCGGCATTCGGTGGTCGAGGGCGATCCGGAACTCTCCGTCCGGTTCCTTTCGCGGGCGCTGGAAGAACGGCTCAGCGAACGCAAGCGGATGGCGATCCTGCTCCAGCTCGCGCACGCGGAATTCCACTGCGACCCGGATTCGGCGCCTGCCAGGGTGCGCGAGGCCGTCGACCACATCGACGACCGCGAAACCGCGGCCTTCGCCGCGACGGCCATGATCCTTTCGCTGTGCGGCGGCCCGGACGCGCGGCTGGCGATCAACTCCGCCGGCCAGTTCGCCGCGCGGCTCGACGCGGGCGGGCCCGACGCCGTCTGGCCGCTGCTGTGCATGACCTACCTCGCCGAGGCGGGCAGCAGACTCGGGCCGCCGCCGGACTTCCGCGACTTCGAACGGCAATGGGCGCCGCTGAACGATCCCGCCGCGCAACAGAGCCGATCGGGACTGCTCGCGCTCGACACGGTGCGCGGCGGGAAGTCCTCGGCGAACGCCGTCCGGCATTTCGGGGAGGCTTTGTCCGGCGAGCACCCCGAGCTGTTCGAACAGCCCTATTTCTTCGCGCTGGCGACGGCGGTGCTCGCCGACGAGGCCGCCCTCACCGACAAGCTCTGCCAAGTACTCGACACCGAACGCGTGCCCTGGGACTTCCACGTGCCGAAGGGAGCCCTCGCCACGCTCGCCCGCGGGATCGCGCTGCAAGCGGGTGGCGACCTCGTGCGCGCGAGCGTCCACTACGAATCCCTGGTGCGGCAGTTCGACGAACGCGGCGCCACCAGCCGGTGCCCGATCGCGGTGCTGTGCGCGGCCAGGCTGATCGAGGTCTCGGTCGATCTCGGCCGTCACGACGTCGCGACCGCCTTGCTGGACAAAATCGATTTCGGGGCCACGCAAGCACTTTTCACGCACAACTACCTGCTCTACGCGCGCGGCAGGCTCCGGGCGGCCGGTGGTGAACCCGAACTCGGGTACGAAGACCTGCGCGGCTGCGGACGCCGTCTCGAACACCACGGCATGCGTTTCCCCGGATTCGCCCCCTGGCGAGCGCACGCGGCCCGCACCGCGCTGGCACTCGGGCGCACCGACGCGGCGGCCAGACTCGCCGAAGAGGACCTCGCCGCCGCGGAACGGTGGGGCACGCCGAGAATCCTCGGCGGTGCGCTGACCACGGCCGGTCTCGTCCGCAACGACGAGGAGGCCGAACGACTGCTCACCAAGGCCGTCGACGTCCTCGGCGGTTCGACCGCGAAGCTCGCGCTGACCGAGGCCTTGACCGAACTCGGCTCGTTCCAGGCCCGCCACGGTCAGGGCGAAAAAGCGATCGTGACGCTGCGGCGGGCCACGCAAGCGGGCAAGCACTGCGGGGCACGGCCGCTCACGAGGCGGGCCGCCGAGGCGCTGCGAGACGCGCGGACGAGCCTGACGACGGCGAAGGACAACGAACACGGCCTCACCAAACAGGAATACCGCGTCGGGGTGATGGCGTCACAAGGTCTCACCAACCGGGAGATCGCCGAAGCGCTGCACCTGACCCGCCGCACCGTCGAACTGCATTTGTCCGGGGCCTACCGGAAGCTGGAGATCGCCGGGCGCACCGAATTGGGTTCCGCGCTCGGCCGGTCCCAGCGCGTGGACGGTGATTGACGGTTTCCGGGGGCGGCGGGTTCACTCCGCGACATGCCGGGAATCGAATCCGAACCACTCAAATTCGCCTATTGGGTCCCCAATGTGAGCGGCGGCCTGGTCACCAGCGACATCGAGCAGCGCACCGACTGGGGATACGAGTACAACCGGGATCTCGCCGTCCTCGCGGAGAACAGCGGGTTCGAATACGCGCTGAGCCAGGTCCGCTACACGGCCAGCTACGGTGCCGCCTACCAGCACGAATCGACCGGGTTCAGCCTCGCGCTGCTGCTCGCGACGCAGCGGCTGAAGGTGATCGCGGCGATCCATCCCGGACTGTGGCATCCCGGGGTGCTCGCGAAGTTCATCGCGAGCGCGGACGTGATCTCCGGCGGGCGCGCGGCGGTCAACGTGGTCAGCGGCTGGTTCAAGGACGAATTCACGAACCTCGGTGAACCGTGGCTGGAACACGACGAACGGTACCGTCGTTCGGAAGAGTTCATTCGCGTACTGAAGGAACTCTGGACGAACGACCACGCCGAATTCGCCGGTGATTTCTATCGGATCCACGATTTCGACATCAAGCCGAAACCGGTCGGGCGGCCGCATCCGGAGATCTTCCAGGGCGGCAACTCCACCGCGGCGCGGAAGCTCGCGGGCCGGGTCTCCGACTGGTACTTCAGCAACGGCAAGGATTTCGACGGCTTCAGCGAGCAGGTCGAGGAAGTTCGCGGCTACGCGGCCGCGAACGACCACGCCGTCCGCTTCGGACTGAACGGCTTCCTGATCGCGCGGGAAACCGAAAGCGAGGCGAAGGCCGTACTGCGCGAGATCGTCGAGAAGGCGAACACCGACGCCGTCGAGGGCTTCCGCAACGCCGTCAAGCAGGCGGGTGGGTCCACATCGGACAAGAAGGGAATGTGGGCCGACTCGGAGTTCAAGGATCTGGTGCAGTACAACGACGGCTTCCGTACCGGCCTGATCGGCACGCCGGAGCAGATCGCGGACCGGGCCGTCGAGTACAAGAAACGCGGGGCGAACCTGTTGCTGCTCGGTTTCCTGCACTACCTGGAGGATGTCGAGTACTTCGGGAAGCACGTGCTGCCGGTGATCCGGGCGAAGGAGGCGGACCTGGAACGAGGCGCCGCCACCCCGGAGCCCCTGGTCACTTCCGCTCCCTGATGCATTTAGTCCTCTGGATGCGGTCTTTGCGTGGGGCAACTACCGCATCCAGAGGACTGAACGCGTGATTTACGGCAGGTAGACGGTCTGGCCCGGTTTCATGGAGGGACCACAGTCGTTGAGCGGCCTGCCGAAGCGCACCTTCTCGACCTCCGGCATGGTCTTCGCCGCGTAGTCCTGGACGGCCTTCAGCTTCTCGGGGCTGGAGACGGCGTCCTTCCGCACGAAGTCCCCGCTCCGCAGCCCGCCACCCGGGTACACGAAGATCGGCTCGTAGTCACGGTCGATCCGCGGGTCGACGGTGATGCCGTTGCCCGCGGCCCACGGGCCCCACGAGTGGATGAACGTCGGCTTGACCTTGTCGAAGACGTAGTCGCGCAGCCCCGGCATGTCGCCCTTCTTGACGAAGTCCGCGACGTCCGCCTCGACCAGTCCGGCCATGTCGACCAGGTGCAGCCTGCTGGTCATCGACGAGCCGCCCAGGTCGGGCAGCAGCAGCGACGCCTGCTGGAGACCGAGGATGTCGGCCATCGTGTTGAAGCCGCGGCCGAAGCGGTCGGCGATGAGGCACGCGGGCACCGTCGGGCTCTGCTGGAACTTCTCCGACGACGACGCGAATCCCATCCCGGACGGGATCGCGGCCGCGACCAGCACGAGCACCACGACCACCCGCAGCACCGCCCGCGAACGGCGCAGCAGCTCGCCCGCGGCCAGCGTCCCGGCCAGCGCGGCCAGGATCCAGATCGGGGTGGCGAAGCGGTGCTGGCCCATCCAGTCCGGGACCATCACGCCGTAGGCGATGATGCCCAGCGCCAGCGGCGTCAGCAGCGCGACCAGCGCGCGCCGCCATTCCGCCCGGACCAGCGCGTAACCGATGGTCAGCGCCAGCAGGATCGTCCCGGCGACACCGGCGTAGCCGACCAGCTCGAACGGCTGCTTCAGCGCCGAAAGCCCGGGAAGGCCCTGCCCCTTCGCGATGGACGGGTTCGCCAGCAGCCTGCCGAACTCCGCGATCCGCCAGGCGAGGTACGCGCCGAACGGGATCGCGAACGCGACCACCGACACCACGACGAGTTTGACGCTCTGCCCCAGCAGCGGCTTACGCAGCTGGAACAGGACGACGAGCGGGTACGCGGCGCCGTAGATCAGGCCTTCGGGGCGGGTCAGCGCGGCGAACGCGACCAGCACCCCGGACCAGATTGCGACCTTCGCGGTGAGCACGGTGTCCTTGCGGACGGCGACGAACAGCAGTACGGCGAGCCAGGCGACGGCCATCCCGAACAGGGAATTCTCCAGCCCGGAGATCGTCCAGATGACGAACGACGGGATCGCGGCCAGTGTCAGCCCGGCGACCAGCGTCGCCAGCCAGGCGAAGCGCTCGAAGACCTGCTTCGCCGCGACGTGGCAGGCGGCCAGCGTCCCCGCGGTGAACAGGAGCCCCAGCAGCTTCGGGAACAGGACGTAGTCGGGAAGGCCGAACAGCGTGCCGCTGTCGAAGATGCCGAAGAGCTTCCCGACCGCCAGCAACACCAGCCAGGTCGAATTCGACCAGCCCTCGACCGACGGCTGCCCCGGCTGGAGCACCGGGCCGAGTCCGTCGGCGAAGCTGCGCGCGTAGGAGAAGGTGATGGCCGCGTCGTCGACGATCCAGTGGCCGTAGAGCGTGGCGTGCCAGGCCAGCGCCGCGACACCGGCGAGGACCGCCAGGTACGGCGCGATCCGGGCGGCGAGGCCACGACGGGCCGGCGTTTCGGCCGGGTCGGGCACGTCTTTTTCGGAAGCTTCGCTCAGTGCGCTCGCCGTCATGTCCCCGTCTTTGCCTTTTCGCTCACGTGCCCGTCGTCAAAACTGTAGCCAATACCCCATCGGCCGCCCGCGACACGTCATATCCAGGCGTGATCCGCGCCACAGTTCTCGCTAGGAGAGGTGCGAGATGTCGTTCACCAGGCGGACCGAGGCGTTGCCGTCCGGGTAGAACTCGACGATCGACAGCGAGGCCAGGTCCAGGTGCAGGCGGAACAGCAGCGACGGTCCCGCGTCCAGGCCCATCCGCAGCAGTGACTTGATCGGCGTGACATGGCTGACCAGCACGAGCGTCCGTCCGCCATACCGCGCGATCAGCTCGTCGCGGGCCTTGCGGACACGCCGGTGGACGCCGTCGAAGCTCTCGCCGCCCGGCGCCGCGATCGACGTGTCCGAAAGCCAGCTGGTCTGGAACTCGGGATCACGGTCCATGGCCTCTTTGAAGGTGAGGCCCTCCCAGTCGCCGAAGTCGGTCTCGATCAGCCCGGGGTGGGTCTCGACCCGGCCGCCGAGCGCGTCCGCGATCGCCTGCGCGGTCTGCTGGGTGCGGATCAGCGGCGAGGCGATGATCGGGGCCACCTCGCCGTCGACGACCAGGCCCTCCATCGCGCCGAGGCGTTTCGCGGCAGCGGCCGCCTGCTGCTTGCCGTGCTCGGTGAGCGGCACGTCACCGCGGCCGGAGTACCGCTTGTCGACCGACATCGCCGTCTGGCCGTGCCGCACGAGGAGCAGTTTGGTCGGCGTTCCGGTGGCGCCGGTCCAGCCGACGGGGCTGACCCTGTCCTGCTTCACGGTCTTCTTCGCCGGTTCCGGCTTCTTGGCGGCCCCGGCGTCCATCGCTTCGTTCGCGAGGCCGTCCGCGTGGGAGTTCTCCGCGCGCGGGATCCACTCGTAGCGCACGCGCGAGAAGCGGGCCGCCAGTTCCTTGGCCTCGGCGTTCAGCGGCTGCATCGACGGATGCTTGACCTTCCACCGCCCGGACATCTGCTCCACCACGAGCTTCGAGTCCATCCGGACGTCCACTGTGGACGCTCCGAGCTCGGCGGCCGCGGTGAGCCCGGCGATCAGGCCGCCGTACTCGGCGACGTTGTTCGTCGCGATGCCGATGAAGGCCTTGCGCTCGGCGAGCACCTCATCGGTGGCGGCGTCCTTGACGACCGCGCCGTACCCGGCGGGACCGGGGTTGCCCCGGGAACCGCCGTCGGCCTCGACGAGCACGTGGTCGGTCACAGGCCGGACTCCAGCGTGCGGACCAGGATGGCGCCGCAGTTCTCGCACTGGATGACGTTGTCCTCGGGAGCGGCCTTGATCTCGGCGATCTCGCGGCGGTCGATGTCAAGCTGGCAGGCGCCGCAGCGGCGGGCCCGCAGCAGCGCCGCGCCGATGCCCTTGTGCGCCCGGACCCGCTCGTAGAGCTTCATCAGGTCTTCCGGGAAGCGCGGCAGGAGCTTGGCGCGATCTTCGTCGCGACGCGCCTTCGTGGTGTCGAGGTCGGCGAAGTTCTCGTCGCGACGGCTGACGGCTTCCGCGACTTCGCCCTCGGCCTTCGAGACCTCGGCGCTGGTGCGCTGGGCGTCGAGTTCGAGCGCCTCGCGGCGTTCCATCAGCTCCAGCAGGTCGTCCTCGAGCGCGGACTGACGCCGGTTGAGGCTGTTCAGCTCGTGCTCGATGTCGGTCATCTGCTTCGCCGCGACGGAACCGGATTCGAGGAGTTTGCGGTCGCGGTCGCCGCGGGCGCGCACCGACTCGATCTCCTTCTCCTGGCGGGCGATCTCGCGGTCGAGGTCGGACGCCGCCGTCTGGACCGAGACCAGCGCGTCCCGTCGATCGCGAACCGTCTTCTCGCCCGCGTCGATCTCGGCGATCTCCGGCAGGGTGCGGCGGCGGTGGGCGGTACGCGAGAGTTCCGCGTCCACCTTCGCGAGTTCGAGCAGCTGGCGCTGGACGGCGGGGTCGGCCTTCACGGTGCTCCTTGGAGTTTCTTAGTGCTCGGTTCGGGTGGCCCGTAGCGTCCACGGGTCGGTGCACCGCGTGGAGACGTGAACGTCGACGTTACCCGCAAACGCGGCGCGGACGACGCCCGAGGCTTGCTCACACCACGGCCATTCGCTCGCCCAGTGCGTCACGCCGACCAGGGCGGGGACTTCGGCGATCTCCGCGAGGTGCTCCCCGGCGGGATGATGCCGGAGATCGGCGGTGACGTACGCGTCGACCCCGGCGGCGGTGGCCCGCTTGAGATAGCTGTCCCCGGAACCGCCGGACACGGCGACGCGGCGGATCGGGCGGTCCGGGTCCCCGGCGCCGTAGACCCCGGGTTCCGTGCGGGGCAAGGCGTTCGCGACGCGTTCGACGAAGGCGGAGAACGGTTCGGGCGCGGGCAGTTCACCGATGCGACCGATGCCGGTGACGCCGTCCTCGCGGGGGTCGAGCGGGCCGAGGACGGTCAGGCCGATGGCGTCGGCGAGCGCGTCGGAGACGCCGGGCGAGGCGGAATCGGCGTTGGTGTGCGCGCAATAGAGGGCGACGCCGGCGCGGATCAAGCGGTGCACGAGGCGCCCCTTGGTGCTGTCGGCCGGGACACCGTGGACGCCGCGCAGCAGCAGCGGATGATGCGCGACGATCAGCCGCGCGCCGCTTTCGATCGCCTCTTCGACGGTCTCGTCGACCGGGTCGACACAGAACAGGACCTTGTCCACGTTCTCGGCCGGGTCGCCGCAGACGAGTCCGACAGCGTCCCACGATTCGGCGAGTTCGGGCGGATACGCCTGCTCCAGGGCGGCGATGACTTCGGCTAGCGCGGGCACCGGGGGATTTTCGCATGTAGCGTTTCCGGACATGCGACTTCGGGTGCTCTGCGCGCTGCTCGTGGCCGGACTGCTGGCGGTACCCGCGCCCGCGTCGGCGTCTCCGGGGTTTTGGAAGCTGACCGATCTGGCGGCGCAGCGCGTTCAGATCGCCGACAAGGTCGCGGCCGCGAAGTTCGGCACGCCGTCGCCGATCGACGACCCGGTGCGTGAACAGCAGATCCTCGACTCCGTCGCGGCGAAAGCGCCTGGCCTCGGTCTCGACGCGTCCGCGGTGGTGCGGTTCTTCCGCGACCAGATCGAGGCGAACAAGGTCGTGCAGCGCGGCCTGTACGCGAAGTGGACCGAGGACCCCGGCACGCGTCCACCGGAGCGGCCCGATCTGGGGACCGAGGTCCGGCCGGTGATCGACCGGCTCAACACGGGCCTGCTCGCCGAACTCGCGGCGACCGGGGACGCGCGGGCGCGGCGGTCGTGCGACGTGCGGCTGGCGGTCACGGTGCGGCTGGTCGACGCTCGCCGCTCGCTGGACCGGTTGCACTCGGTGGCGCTCGGGGAGTCGGTGCGGTCGGCCTGCACGCACCCCTGACCGCGGGGGGAGCAAGGGACCTTTGCTATCACTCGGGCCGCTGACCTGCAGAAAGAGAGCAGGGGACCTTTGCTGTCGCCGGCTCCCGGGCGCGTTCCGACTGTGTGGATTTTGGTGCGTTGGATGCGCAGAAATCCACACAGTCCCCGCGAGACGGCCGGGCGGGCGACCTGACCGTGCCCGCGGCGAAGGGTGTGTGGAAATAGGGACACTCAACGTCCCTATTTCCACACACCCCCGCCGATGGCCCCGGGGCGGTAGCAAGGGACCTTTGCTATCACTCAGGTCGCTGACCTGCGAAAAGAGAGCAAGGGACCTTTGCTATCGCCCCCGGGGCCCGGGCGTCAGTCCAACGCCTTCGCGTCCTTGTTGACCGCCCAACGGCCGGCCGCGCGCATCACGCGGCCCGTCCACAACATCGCCCGGTAGGCCGTCGTGTGATCGGGGGTGTCGGGCTCGGCGACCTGGTACGGCGCGACGGACGCGCTCGTCCGGAGGTGCAACGGCATCCTGGTCATCGCCTCTTTCGGCGATCTGGCCTGGACGAAGTGGTGCTCCGACAGGATCCGCCCGACCTCGTAGGGGTGCGGAAGCTTGACGGTGATGCGGTACCACCGGAGCCCGGTTGCCGGGGACTCGACGATGGGCAATGGTGCGCTCATACGCGACCTTTCCTGCGTTTTTCTCTCCAGGTGGTCTACTCCCGCTTCGCCCCGGCTTTCCAGTTCGACGCGCCGGGTAGCCGTTCGGAGCCGGTGAGCGGTCGATCTCCGGCGGCCTTCACACTGATCAGGTGCTGCACATCGTCTTCGTCTGCTCCGGCAACATCTGCCGCTCCCCGATGGCCGAGCTCGTCTTCCGCGCGAAGGTCGAGGAAGCCGGTCTCGACCACCTCGTCCAGGTCTCCAGCGCGGGCACCGGCGGCTGGCACGTGGGTGAGGCCGCCGACAAGCGGGCCCGCGCGAAGCTGGCCGAACACGGTTATCCGACCGGCCACGTCGCGGCCGAGGTCGACCGCGGGCATCTGGCCGCCGACCTCCTCCTCGCGGCGGACGACGGCCATCTGTCGTTCCTCCGGCGCAAGGTCTCGGACCCGGCGAAGGTCCGCCTTCTGCGCGAGTTCGACCCGTCCGCGCCCGAAGGCGCCGAGGTTCCCGACCCGTACTACGGCGAGGACGACGGTTTCGAGGATGTCCTCGGCATGATCGAGCGGTCCGTTCCGGGCCTGCTCGACTGGGTGCGCGCACACGCCTGAGACGGACCGCTTACCGTGGTGGGGTGCGGTTGAAGTTCCTGCTGAAGCCCGGATGGCTGGCGTTGACGTTGGTGGTGTTCACCTTCGCCATCACCTGCTTCACTCTGCTGGCGCCCTGGCAGTTCTCCCGTAACACCGAACGCGAGCATCAGAACGCGGCGCTGCGGGAGTCGTTCTCCGGGCAGCCTCGGTCGCTGGAGCAGCTGCTGCCCAACGGTGCCGTGCCTGATCAGCGCACCGAATGGCACCTGGTCGCGATGAGGGGCACGTACCTCCCCGATGGCGAGGTCGTGGCCCGCCTTCGCTCTGTACAGGGCGAAGCGGCCTTCGAGGTCCTGACGCCGTTCCGGACCGTCGAAGGCACGGTCGTGCTGGTGGACCGCGGGTACGTCCGGCTCGACGACAAGTCGCGTGCCCTTCCCTTCGCCGCGCCTCCCGCCGGGACGGTCGACATCGTCACGCGGGCACGTCACGACGAGCGGGACGGGAAGAACCGCGACGCCTTCGCCGACGAGTCGACCGGCGGGAAGCTCCAGAGTTACGTCGTCGATTCCCAGGTCGTCGCGCGCGCCGCGAAGCTGGACGTCCGGCCGGGCTACTTCCAGCTGGACCTGAACCAGCCCGGCGTGCTGGGCGCGCTGCCGCTGCCACAGACCGACAGCGGGCCGTTCTTCTCCTACGCGCTCCAGTGGATCGCGTTCGGGGCGATGGCGCTGATGGGCTGGCTGTACTTCACCGTCCGGGAACTGAAGCCGGGTGGCGCGCTGACCACGGAGCGGCCGCAGCGGCGCAAGAGCGTCGCCGAACTGCTGGCCGAGGACGAACGCTCCGAAGTGGCTACCTGATCTGACGCGAAGATGGCCCTTTTATAGGTCCATTGCGTGTGTTGATACTCGATCATGCTGATTCACCCGTGGGACGCCGCCCACGACGACGCCGAATGGCGGGCCTGGCTCTCGGCGCACGACTTCGGCCAGCTGATCGCCGGCGGCGCGGGCCGCGACCTGCCGATCGTCAACCCGGTGCACTTCGTCTACGACGGCGACCGGACGGTCCTGCTGCACCTCGCGCGCCCCAACCCGGTCTGGCCGCTGCTGGAGGAGCACCCACGCGCCCTGCTCGCGGTGACCGACGACCACACCTACATCCGGTCCGACTGGAACACCCCGGCCGACCCGCCGCACGGCGTTCCGACGTCGTATTACGCGTCCGTGCAGCTCGAATGCGACGTCCGGCTGATCGACGACGCGGCGGAGAAGGCCGCGCTCCTGGACCGGCAGCTCGCGCACTTCGAACCTGACTCGGTCCGGGCGGGGGTCAGCTCGACCGAAGCGCCGGACAAGCGGCTGCTCCCGGGCATCCGCGGCGTCGAGCTGACCGTGACCGGGGTGCGGGCGAAGTTCAAGTACGGCGGGAACAAGCAGCCCGCCGACCGCTCACGGATCGACGGGGAGCTGGAGCGGCGCGGCGGCCCGGGGGACGGTCCGGCGCGGGCGCAGCTGGCGCGGCGGGAGCGATAGCAAAGGTCCCTTGCTCCCTTTCCGCAGGTCAGAGCGCCAGGCGATAGCAAAGGTCCCCTGCTCCCCCGGCGATCGGCGCCTGGGCCGTCTCGCGGTGACTGTGTGGATTTTGGTGCGTCTGACGCACCAAATCCACACAGTCCGCGTCCACGGCCACTCGGCGCACGGGGTGTGTGGGAATAGGGACACTCAACGTCCCCATTCCCGCACAGCGCCCGCGACAGCAAAGGTCCCTTGCTCTCCTTCCGCAGGTCAGAGCGCGCGGCGATAGCAAAGGTCCCTTGCTTCCCCGCCGACGGGACAGCAGGTCAGCGGCGTCGTCGCCAGAGGCCGACGAGACCCGCCAGCACCACCGAGCTGATCGCGCCCAGCCACCCGACCACCCGCGAAAGCTCCACGGCCCGCGTCACGTGCCCGGCGTCCGGGTTGCGGCCGATGCCGAGCACCGGCAGTTCCTCGACCCCGTGCGGATACACCGTCCGCCCACCGACGCGGATCTCCAGCGCCCCGGCGAACGCGGCCTCGACGCGGCCCGCGTTCGGGCTCGGATGCGCGGCCGTGTCCCGCCGCCACGCCCGCCACGCGCCACCCGCCGAACCGCCGACGACCGGTGCCGCGAGCACGGTCAGCCCGGCCGCGACCCGGGTGGGCACGAGATGGACGATCTCGTCCAGCCGGGCGACGAGCCACCGGTACCGCTCGGGACGTCCCCTGCCGAGTCCGCGCAGCAGACTGATCACGCGCGAGCCGAGCAGGCCCGGCACTCCGGCCAGCGCCCCCCACACCAAGGGTGCGATGACGACGTCCGCGGTGTTCTCGGCGAGCGTCTCCACCGAAGCGCGCGAAAGGCCGATGACGCCGAGTTCGTCGGCGACCCGGGGGTCCAGTGTGGACAGTGTGCCCCGCGCGGTTTCGAGTTCGCCTTCTTCTAGGTCCCGCGCGAGCGACGTGCCGTGCGCGGCCAGTCCGGCGGCGCCGAGGACGGCCCAGGTGGCCACCGCGGTCGTGGTCGCCTGCAGGACGGGGCTGCGCCGCCCGGCGCGTTCGGCGAGCACGCCCGCCAGCACGGCGGAGCCCGCGAGGCCGCCGGTCCACAGCACTCCGGCCACCGGATGCTTCGACCGGACTTTCGCGTCCACCGCCGAAGCCGCCCTGGCGAACGCCGTCACCGGACGCCGTGACCGGGGATCCCCGATCGCCCCGTCCGCGGCCACCCCCAACACCAAGCCGATCGCGCGCGCCGCGCTCACCGTCGCCCCCTGCGTGCAGTATCCCTTTGAGACCTGCCGAGGTTACTCGAAGATCATCCGTCCAGAAGGACGGCCATCTCGTCGCGCGCCTGGATGACGATGTCCCGCATCGCGCGTTCGGCCCGGTCAGGGTCACCGGCGTCGACGGCGGCCGCGACTTCGACGTGCAGCGCGACGGCCTCGGGCTGGGGTTCCTCCGGCATCAGCCCGTGCCCGGTGCGCCCGGCGAGCACTTCGGCGACGACCGCGGAAAGCTGCGCGAACATCGGATTCCGCGACGCGGCCAGCAGCAGGTCGTGGAAAGCGACGTCGTGCCCCAGGAAGGTCGCGAGGTCCCGCCGGTGTGCCGTCTCCTCCAGCCGCTTCGCCAAGGCGCGGAGGCGGCCGCCTTCTTCCGGTGTCGCCCGCAGCGCGGCGAACCGGGCCGCGCACGGTTCGACGCCGGAGCGCAGCTCGGTCAGGGTGCGCAGCGCGGTCTTCCGCTCGGTTCCGTCGAGTTGCCAGCGGAGCAGTCTCGGGTCGTAATGGTTCCATTCACGCGGCTCGCGCACGATCACCCCGACTCGGCGCTTGCTGCTGGTCAGGCACATCGCTTCGAGGACACGCACCACCTCGCGCGCCACCGTCCGGGACGCGCCGAACCGCTCTTGAAGCTCCTCCGAGCGCAGTACGGAACCCGGCGGGAGCTGTCCGTTCGCGATCGCGGAGCCGACCGCGTCGAGCATTTCGGCGTGCCTGTCATTGCCCACCTGGGAACCCTAACGTTCTGACTCGATTAAGTAGTACTTCATCTTGCTTAAGTAGTACTTTTGAGCTGTACTCGTCCCGAACGACGTGGGAGGTACGGATGACCGTCATCGTGGTGATGGGCGTTTCCGGCTCGGGCAAGACGACCGTGGGCACGGCACTCGCCGAACGCCTCGGCGTCGACTACGCCGAAGCGGACACGTTCCATCCGCAGGCGAACATCGACAAGATGAGCTCCGGCCACCCGCTGAACGACGAAGACCGGCAACCCTGGCTCGAAGCCATCGCCGCCTGGATCTCCGACCACCAGTCCTCCGGCGGCGTCGTCACCTCTTCCGCGCTCAAGCATCGCTACCGCGACATCCTGCGCGGCGGCGGAAAAGTCTGGTTCCTGCACCTCCACGGCGACCGCGACCTGCTCGCGGAACGAATGAAGCACCGCTCCGGTCACTTCATGCCGGTGTCCCTTTTGGACTCCCAGCTCGCCGACCTCGAGTCGCTGCGCCCCGACGAATACGGCCTCGTCGCCGACATCGCGCGGAAGCCGGAAGAAATCGTCGAAACCGCCCTCTCCGCTTTCGAGGACCTCTCATGACCACCACTCTCGCCGCCGCCTGGACCGGACACGACACCCGCCTCATCGGCGCGACGGTGCTCGCCATCGCCGTGATCGTCGTCCTGATCACCAAGGCGAAACAGCATCCGTTCCTGGCCCTCATCCTCGGCTCCGGCGTACTCGGGCTCGTCGGGGGCATGCCGGTCGACAAGCTGATCAAGAGCTTCAGTTCCGGCGTCGGCTCCACCGTCGCCTCGGTCGGCGTGCTGATCGCGCTCGGCGCGATGCTCGGCAAACTGCTCGCCGACTCCGGCGGCGCCGATCAGATCGTCGACACCATCCTGCGCCGCGCGGGCGATCGCACCCTGCCGTGGGCGATGGCGCTGGTCGCCGCGCTGATCGGGCTGCCGATGTTCTTCGAAATCGGCCTGGTCATGCTGATCCCGGTGATCCTGCTGGTCGCCAAGCGCACCGGGAAACCGCTGCTGATGCTGGGAATCCCCGCGCTCGCCGGGCTTTCGGTGCTGCACGGCCTCGTCCCGCCGCACCCCGGCCCGCTCGCCGCCGCCGGGGCGCTGAACGCGAACGTCGGCCTCACCCTGGCCTTCGGCCTGCTCGTCGCGATCCCGACGGTGATCATCGCCGGGCCGCTATTCGGCAGGCTGGCCGCGAAGATGGTCCCGGACGCCGTCGCGCCGGAACGGCTCGTCCCCGAATCGTCCACTTCGGACGGACGACGTCCCGGCTTCCTCGCGACGCTGTCGACGGTGTTGTTGCCGGTCGTGCTGATGATGGGCAAGGCGCTCGCGGACATCCTGCTGGACAAGGAGAACCACCTCCGCCGCGTGCTCGACTTCATCGGCGACCCGCTGGTGGCCCTGCTCGCCGCGGTCCTGCTCGGCATGCTCACCCTGGGCAAGTCGGCGGGCTTCACGCGCGACAAGCTGTCGTCCACGGTGGCCGATTCGCTCCCGCCGATCGCCGGCATCCTGCTCATCGTCGGCGCGGGCGGCGGCTTCAAGCAGACTCTCGTCGACGCCGGGGTCGGCAACGTCATCACCGGCCTGGCCACGGGCGCGAACCTGTCGCCACTGCTGCTCGGCTGGCTGGTCGCGGTCGCGATCCGGCTCGCCACCGGCTCCGCGACGGTCGCGACCGTGTCCGCCGCCGGCATCGTCGCACCGCTCGCGGCGACCATGGACCCGTCGCACAGCGCGCTGCTGGTGCTGGCGATCGGCGCCGGTTCGTTGTTCTTCTCGCACGTCAACGACGCCGGGTTCTGGCTGGTCAAGGAGTACTTCGGGCTTTCGGTCGGGCAGACGCTGAAGAGCTGGTCGATCATGGAGACGGTCATCTCCGTGGTCGCGATCGCGCTGATCCTCCCGCTGGGCGCCCTCCTTTCGTGACGCCCGGTTGACACGTGACCTTTTGGTCACCTATTCTTCCGACGTGCCCGACGACGACCTGGTTTTCAAGGCTCTGGCAGATCCGACCCGCCGGTTCCTGCTCGACCAGCTGTTCGCGCGTGACGGCCGCACGCTGACCGAACTCGAGTCCGAAGTGGACATGAGCCGGTTCGGCGTGATGAAGCACTTGAAACTGCTGGAAGAAGCCGGACTTGTCGTCACGCGCAAGGAGGGCCGGGAGAAGAAGCACTTCCTCAACCCGGTTCCGATCCGGCAGATCCACGACCGGTGGATCGACAAGTTCACCGAGCGCAACGTGACCGCGTTGCTCGAACTCAAAGCCGAACTGGAAACCGAGGACCCGCAATGACCGACACCCAGGTTTACCGCGTCTACATCAAGGCCACCCCGGAGAAGATCTGGGACGCCATCACGAAGCCCGAGTGGTCGCAGAAGTACGGCTACAGCGGCTTGGTCGACTTCGACCTCAAGGTGGGTGGCAAGCACGCCACCCACCCCACGCCGGATTACGTCCAGGCCGGGTTCACTCAGGACCTTTCCGACGGTGAGGTCCTGGAGGTCGACCCGCCGCGCAAGCTGGTCGTCACCTGGAAACTGCACATGGACTCCGCCTTCGACAAGGAGCCGTACACCAAGCTCACCTACGAGATCGAAGAGACGAAGACCGCGGGCACCCGGCTGACCGTCACCCACGACGTCACCGGCGCGCCGTGGACGGCCGCACTGGTCAACGGTTCGCAGGAGGACATCAACGCCGGGCCTGGCGAGAACGCCGGTGGTGGCTGGGCGTGGATCCTGTCGGACCTCAAGTCGCTGCTGGAGACGGACGCGCCGCTCGTCCCCGCCGCTTCCTGAGCCTCGGTCCGCCGATGTCATGAAAGGGGCTTTCAGGACATATTTCGTCCTGAAAGCCCCTTTCATGACACGCGATACTTCCTTCAGACCCGCTTGGTCGCGGCCTTCAGGGCGAGCTTCGCGGCGTCGGGAGCCTCGATGGTGTCCAGCGCGAACAGTGCCGCGCCGACCACGGGAGCGACGTCGACGACCTGGATCACGGCGCGCGGAGCCACCTTCAGGCACCGCCGCTCGATCTCCGCGATCACCGGCGCGCCGACCCCGGTCAGCACTCCCCCGCCGAGGATGACCTCGGGCGCTTCCTCGGTCAGTTCGAGCCGCCGCAGGATGACCGAAACCAGGAGCGCGACCTCCTCGACGAACCGGTCGACCACGTCCTGCGCCACTTCGTCGCCCCCCGCCGCGACGGCGAACAGCAGCGGGCACAGGCCGTGGATCGAGTCGGAGTGCAGATCCTCGAAGTGCAGGCGCCGCACCACTTCCAGCACCGAAGACGCCTTGAAGTGCGCGGTGACGGCCGCTTGCAAGGCCGTGCCCGGACCCCGGCCGTCCTCGGCGCGGACGGCCCACCACAGCGCCTCCTCGCCCAGCCGGTAGCCGCCGCCCCAGTCGCCGGAGATCTTGCCCAACGCCGGGAATCGCTGTTCACGGCCGTCGGCGCTGACGCCGGCGCCGTTGATCCCGGCGCCGCACACCACCGCCACGCCCGTCCCGTCGGCACTGCCCGCGCGCAGCAGCGCGAGCGTGTCGTTGCCGACGATCAGCGTGTCGCTCCAGCCGCGGGCGGCCAGCGCCGCGTGCAGGACCGCTTCCTCTTCGGGGAAATCCAGCCCCGCGAGGTAGGCCGACGTATGCGCCGCGAACGGCCGCTCGGCGGGAAGCCCTGCCCCGCGAAGAGCCTCCAGGACCAGCTTCTCCAGCAACTGGACGCTGGCGTCGACCCCGATGTTCTGCGGGGACGCGCCCGGCCCCCGCGACTGCCCGAGCACCCGTCCGTCCCGGGAGACGATCAAGACGTCGGTCTTGCTGTTGCCGCCGTCGATCGCGACGACGACGTCTCCTGAGCCGCCCGTCATGCCCCCGCCCACGGCAGGAACTCACGGTTGATCTGCACGAGCGTGTCGGCGAGCTGGTCGGCCTTGGTGTACTGCCCGACCAGCGGATGCGCGAGCAGCGCGTCGGCCACCCGGTCCCGGCCGCCCTTGATCGCCGCCTCCAGCGCGAGGTGCTCGTACGCTGTCACCCCGGCGATGAGCCCGGCGAACCGCTGCTCCACCGGCGCCTGCGGGATCGGGCGCGGCCCGTTACCGTCCACAAGGGACGGAACCTCGATGACGGCGTCGTCCGGCAGGAAGTCGAAAGTGCCTTCGTTGCGGACGTTGACGACATGCTCCTCCGCGGGACCACCCGAGGTGAGCGCGTGCACCAGCTGCACCGCGGCCTCGGAATAGTAGGCACCGCCCCGCTTTTCCAGCTGCTCCGGTTTGGTCACCACCTCCGGGTCGAGGTACACCTTGAGCAGTTCCTCCTCGACGTCGCTGACGACGTCCGCGCGCGGCCGCTCGGTGCGCTGCTTCGTGACCTGCTCGTCGTGGCCGTAGTAGTACTTCAGGTAGTACGACGGCACGACGTTCATCCGCCGCATCCACCCGACCGGCGCGGTGACGTGCTCGCCGAGGAATTCCGCGTGCTCGGCGAGGAGTTCCGGGAGCCGGTCCTCGCCGTTGACGAGCACCTTCCGTTCCCAGCTCAGGTGGTTCAGTCCGGTGTGGACGAGTTTGACGTCGTCGATCCCGGCGCCGAGCAGGCTCGCGAACGTACGCTGGAGGTGGATCGCGACGTTGCACAGCCCGACGGCGCGGTGCCCCTCGTTCAGCAGCGCGCGGGTGACGATGCCGACCGGGTTGGTGAAGTTGACGATCCAGGTGTCGTCCCCGGCGATCTTCCGGACCCTGTCGGCGATGTCGAGCACCACCGGCACCGTGCGCAACGCCTTCGCGAGGCCGCCCGCCCCCGTGGTCTCCTGCCCGACACAGCCGCACGCGTGCGGGAACGTCTCGTCCCCGCGCCGCGCCCGCTGGCCGCCGACCCGCAACTGGATCAGCACCGCCGAGGCACCGTCGACCCCCTCTTCGAGGCTGGCGGTGGTGCGGACCCGCGCCGGATGCCCGGCGTGGTTCAGCAACCGGTTGCTGAAGTCGCCGACCGCCTCCACCCGGTAGGCGTCCGGATCGATCAGCACGATCTCGTCGACGTCCAAAGTGGACCGCCGCCCGGCGATCCCGTCGATCAGCTCGGGTGTGTAAGTGGAACCGCCACCGACGACTGCCAGTTTCATCCCTTGACCCCTGTGAATGTGACGCCCTTGACGAAGGACTTCTGTGCGAACACGAACAGCACGATCACCGGCAGCATGATCAGCGCGGTGGCCGCCATGGTGAGGTTCCATTCCACGTGGTGCATCCCGCGGAACGACGCGATCGCCAGCGAAAGCGGCCAGCTGTCGCGGGTCTCGCCGGTGTAGAGAAGCGGACCGAAGTAGTCGTTCCAGGTGAACAGGAAGCAGAACATCGCGGTGGCCGCGATGCCCGGCTTCGCCATCGGGATCAGCACCTTGACCATCGCCTGGAACTCGTTGCAGCCGTCGATCTTCGCCGCTTCGAGATAGTCCTTCGGAATGGTGAGGAAGAACTGGCGCAGCAGGAAGATCGAGAACGCGTCGAAGAAGAAGTACGGCACGATCAGCGGAACCAGCGTCCCGGTGAACCCGAGCCGCACCCACAGGTCGTACAGCGGCACGACGGTGACCTGCGGCGGCAGCATCATCGCGGCCACGGTGAGCATGAAGAACAGGTTCTGCCCGCGGAACTTCAGCTTCGAAAGCGCGTACGCTGCCGGGATGGCCGAGATGAGCGCCCCGGCGGTGGCCAGCGTCGAATACAGCATGCTGTTGCCGAAGTACTGCAGCAGCGGCGCCTTTTCGAACACCTCGATGAAGTTCTCGAAGTGCCATTCCTTCGGCCAGAAGTTCGAAGAAAGGGCCTGATCGCTGGACATCACCGCGGTGAGGAACACGAACAGGATGGGCAGCATGAAGATCACGCCCATCGCGATGCCCACGCTGTGCGTCGCGATCCAGTACAGCTTCTTGTCCCATTGTCGCCGCACCCGCACCTTGGGCGGTTCGGACGCGGGGGCGGTGCGCCGGGGCTCGGCCAGGGTGGTCATCCGCCCTCCTCCTGATGCTGGGACTTACGAAGCTGCCGCACGAGAATCCAGGTGAACCCGGCCGAGACGATGAACAGCAGGACAGCCATCGCCGCCGCGTAACCCATGTTGAAGTACCGGAAACCCTGCACGTACAGCCAGACCGGGTAGGTCAGCGTCGAATTCTGTGGTGCGCCGATGAATCTCGTGTTTCCCGCGACGTCGGCCGCGCCCGCGGCCGCCGAACCCGCGACGATCGCCTGGGTGAAGAACTGCAACGCGAAGATCATCGAGTTGACGACACCGAACAGCAGCACCGGCGAGATCGACGGCAGCGTGACGTGCCAGAACCGGCGGACCGGCCCGGCGCCGTCGAGCTCGGCGGCCTCGTACTGCTCCTGCGGGACGTCGAGCAGCGCGGCCAGGATGATGATCATCAGCTCGCCCGAACCCCACATCACCAGCAGGGTCAGCGCGGGCTTCGACATCGCCGGGTCGTTGAACCACAGGCCGCCGTCGACGCCGACCGCGCGCAGGAACGCGTTGACCGGGCCGTATTCCGGGTTGAACAGGAACACGAACGCCAGGGTCGCCGCGGCGGGCGGGGCCAGCGAAGGCAGGTAGCAGAGCGTCCGCACCAGGCCGACGCCCGACTTGAGCCGGGAGATGATCGACGCCGTGCCGAGGGCGAACACGACCCGGCAGAACGTCAGGACGATCACCAGCCACAGCGTGTTGTACGCGGCGGTGCCGACCAGCGGCTCACTGGTGAACATCCGGATGTAGTTGTCGAAGCCGATGAACTCCGGCGCGTTGATCAGGTCGTAGCGGGTGAACGAGTAGTACAGCGTGGCGATCAGCGGGTAGCCGAAGAAGATCAGGAACCCGAGCATCGCCGGTGCGATGAAGTAGAAGACCGTGCGACGGCGGCGCGCTGCGTTCCCCTTCCGCGTCCGGGTGGACGCGGAAGAGGAACCGACCGCCCTGGAATCCAGGGTCGATGTCATGCGATCAGCCGCCGGCGCGTTTCTGGGCCAGCTCGTCGTTGATCTGAGCGTCGACCTGCTTGAGACCCGCGGCCATGTCGGGGATGTTGCCCGCCTGCCACTTCTCCGCGAAGTCGTTGACGGCCTTGAGGTGCGCGTCACCGATCGGGGTCGACGGGTTCGGCAGCAGCTTCCCGCCGTTGTACAGGTCGAGGAACGTCTTGAACTCGGGGTTCACTTCGAGCTTCGGGTCGGTCAGCGCGGCCTTCGTGCTCGGGACGTTCTTGAGCCCGTTGGACAGCTCGACCAGCGTCGAGGTGTCGAGGGTGACCTGCTTGATCAGTTCCCAGGCCGCGCCGGGGTTCTTGGCGCCCTTGGGGATCGCGATGATCGTGCCCGTGGTGAACGCGCCGCCGTAGCGGTCCGGCTTGCTGTCGAGCACCGGCGGGGCCGCGGTCGCGAACTTCAGCTCCGGTGCCTGGTCCTTGATGAACGCCGTGCGGTACTCGCCGTCGATCATCATCGCGAGCTTGCCGCGCTGGAAACCGTGGTCCGCCGAGTACTCCTCGCCGAGACCGGCCTTGAACTGCTCGACCTTGGCGTGGCCGCCGTAGAAGTCGACGAGCTGCTTCTGGAAGTCGAACATCGCCTTCCACTCGGGGCTGTCGGCCAGGTGGGACTGCCCGTCCGGACCGAGGTAGGTGGCGCCGAAGTTCGGGGCCCAGTACTGCGCGTAGTTGGCGTAGAACGGCATCGACGGCAGGAAGCCGGCGACCTTGATCGAGCCGTCCGGGTTGAACTCGGTCAGCTTCTTGGTGGCCTCGAACAGTTCCGAGGTCGTCTTCGGCGGCGACGTGATGCCCTTCGCCGCGAACATGTCCTTGTTGTAGTAGAAGCCGTAGACGTCGGCGAGCAGCGGCATGGCGCAGCGCTTGCCCTGGTACTCGGTGTAGCTGCGGACGGCGTCCGGGATCTGGTTCAGGTCGATCTTGTCGCGCTCGATGTAGGGCTTGAGATCCTGGAAACTGCCCGTGGAGCACCACGCGCCGAGGTTGTCGGTGAAGAACGAGATCGCCACGTCCGGCGGGTTGCCACCGCGGATGGACTGGGTGATCTTGTCGTCGTCCTGCTGGCCTTCGTGCTTGATCTCGATGTTCGGGAACTTCGCCTTGAGCTTGTTGAGCCCGGCGGTGACCACGTTGTACTCGCGGTCGGTGAACTTGCTGTAGACGGTCAGTGTGAGCTTCGCGTCCGCGGCGGGGGCCGCCGCCGCGTCACCCGCCCCATCCTTCGGGCCGCTTGCGGCGCCCGAACAAGCGGACACCAGCGCGGCGACGGTGACCGCGCCGAGCACTATCGAGCCGCGCCAACGGCGGCCGCTTCTCCGAACCTGGGTCGTGGAACTCATGACCCTCCTCCTAGTTGGTTGGGGCGGGAGACGGTGGTTCTGTTCGTGAATCCGGGATCGCCACGATCGGATGGGGCTCTCCCGCCCCGGACCGCCTGGATCCGAGGAGCGAAGGGGTGTTGACGCCGAAGACGTCTCTGCGGACGGTGGCGAGCGCCGATTGAAGCGCGCCCTCGCGCACCGCGTTGCCCTGCACCGAAGCGACCCCGACCGGGGTGCGGGGCAGGACCAGTTCGTGCAGCCTTTTCGCGACCAGGGCGGCGAATTCGTCGCCACCGGCCCGGCTGGTGTCACCGGAGAGGAGCACGAGTTCGGGGTCGACGACCGCGATCAGGTTGGCCGCTCCGCCCGCGACACGGCGGGCGAGGTCGTCGAGGAAGGGTTCGTTCTTCTGCTCGCGCGCCTTGGCGACGGCGTCCGCACCGGTCTCGGCCTCGATGCCGTGCGCGGCGGCCAGCCGGACGACGGCGGGCGACGCGACGAGGTCACCGAAACGGTCGCCGGCGCGCGGCTTTTCGTCCGGCCTGGCGACGGAAACCGGGTCGGGGACGCGCATCCAGTCGATCTCGCCGCCACCGCCGGTCGCGCCGCGCAACAGTCGGCGGCCGACCACCACCGCGCCGCCGACGCCGTCGCTGAGCCAGATCATCACGAAGTCGTCGAGCCCGACGGCCTGGCCGACCGTCATCTCGACGATCGCGACCAGGTTGACGTCGTTCTCGATGGTGACCTCGACGCCGAGTTCCTGGCTGAGCCTGCTCGGCACGTCGAAGCCGAGCCAGCCGGGGATGTGCGGCGCCGAGGAGAGCAGGCCGGTGCGCGGGTCGAAGGCGCCTTGCGCGCCGATGACGACGTGGCGGAGATCTTTGGTCGCCAGTCCGGCTTCGGAGGCGACCTGGGTGAGCGCCGCGCCGAAGGAGCCGACGACGTCCGCGCCCTCGTGGACCGGCAGCGGGACCTGGTACTCGGCGAGCACCGCGCCGGTGACGTCGGAGACGACGAAATCGGCCACGTGCGGTGTCAGGTCGACGGCCGCGACGTAGGCGACGCCGCCGTTGACCTCCCAGAGCTGGGCCCTCGGGCCGCGGCCCCCGCCGCGGACGCCCGCCTTGGTGACGACGTCGTCCTGTTCGAGGCGGGTGAGCAGCTGCGCCGTCGCGGGCTTCGACAGGCCGATCGCGACTTCGAGCTCGGAGCGCGTCAGCGGGCCTTCCCTGAGGAGGACCTCGATGGCCGCGCGATCGTTGATCTCGCGCAGCATTCGCGGACTGCCGGCTCGCACTTGGGCTCGCTCCCGACTTCGTTAGGAAACTTTACAGACGGTTTCCGGGGACTGTAGTGAGCCGAGCCACAGCCGTCAACGGGCCTGGGAAACGGGGAGGTAACGCTTGGGATGTTCCGCACAGCGGGTATGCGTACATGCACAGCGAGCGAGACTCGGCGAGACAGGAGGAGCAAGGGACCTTTGCTATCGCCCGGGCTCTGGGGCCCTTGCTCTTCCGCGGCGTGCCGGACGACGAAAGGGCCGCCCAGGAGTTCCTGGACGGCCCTTCGGCTACGCGGTCGATCAGAAGTTGGGCTGCACGTACAGGTCGTACACCCAGGGGAACGTGGGCGAGGGGTAGCACATCCACCCGTCCCAGTCCCCGGCGAGCTGGCCATGGCGGCCGGTGATCCCGCAGTCCTCCTCGTTGTACGAACCGAAATACTCGTAGTCCGAGGCCTGCGCGGCTCCCGCGTTCACGGCGCCGAACGAAACGATGGCCGCGACAGCGGCCCCGGCGACGGCGAACCGCCGCAAGGTGTTCTTCATGTTTTCCCCAGTTTTTCGATGCGAAAGTCCTGAAATCGGACAGCAGGAGGATAGCGGACACTTCGCCGCCTCGTGCGCGAATCACCAACCTCGGCCGGAGCGTTGACGCCCGTCTGTCACGACGCCCATTTCGGCCCAGAACCCGCGGCCACTTGGCGCACCGCGTGCTTGAAGCCGGAACTCGCGTGATCAAGGCCGGAACTCGCGTGCTTGAAGGCGGATCTCACGAGTTACGCCTTCAAGCACGCGAGTCACGCCTTCAAGCACGCGAGTCACGCCTTCAGGCACGCGAGTCACGGCTTCAGGCACGTCCCGGCTCGGGTCCGGCGCCCCTCGCCGAAGTACATGAAGGCCCCCTTCATTGCGCCTAGCGCAGTGAAGGGGGCCTTCATGTACTTGAGCTGGGACTAAACGCCGGCCCAGGCCGCCAGCATCACGCGCGCGATGGACGAGTTCCCCGGCAGCACCAGCTGCCGCGTGCCGCCGGCGATCGGGGTCGGCACGGCGCCCTCGTTCCGCAGCTGGCTGTTCGCGAACGCGGCCCGCACCTCCGCCCGCGAAACCCAGAAGGCCTCTTCGATCTCGCCTTCCGCGGGAATCAGCGGAGCGGAGATGTCGGCTCGCGCGGTGAAGCCGAGCATGATCGACCGCGGGAACGGCCACGGCTGGCTGCCGAGATAGCGCACATCGCGCACGTCGACGCCGACCTCTTCACGGATCTCCCGCTCGACACAGCCTTCGAGCGACTCCCCCGCCTCGACGAAACCGGCGAGGATCGAGTACCGGTCCGGCGGCCAGATCGGCTGCCGCGCCAGCAGGACGTGCTCGCCGTTGACACCCGCGTCGTCGTGCACGAGGCAGATCACCGCGGGGTCGGTGCGCGGGTACTCCTCCCGGCCGCAGCCGGTGCACTTGCTCGCCCAGCCCAGCTGGACCAGCTCGGTCTCGCTCCCGCAACGCGTGCAGAACTTCGCCTGCCGACGCCAGTTCCGCAGCGCCTGCGCGGTGGTGAACAGCCCCGCCGACACGTCGTCGAGCAGGTCGCCGTAGCCGCGCAGGTCGACCCAGATCTCGCCTTCGTGCCGCGGGACCGCTTCGACGACGCCCCAGCTGCCCGCCATTTCGACGGTCTCGGTCTCCCCCTCGGGGCGGCCGGGCAGCGACCAGAAGTCGGTGCCTTGCCACTCCCCCAGGAAGACCGCGTCGGCGGGCGGCTCGGTGCCGAAGTCCTGCGTCTTGCGGGTCGCGAGCGCGCCGGAACCCTCCACGACCGGGGTGCGCGCGTCCTCGTCGAGCAGCACCACCCGGGCGTCGGCCCAGCGCGTGGCGAGCCTGTCCGGGTTGGTGCGCAAGGATTCCTGACGGTCCGCCATGGAGCGCGAAAGCGTCGGGAGCGCCCCCAACCCGAACGGTGCCTCGGTCAAGCGGGCTCCCCGACGGTCACATCGCCCAGTGCCTTCAGCTTCGGCGCGAGGACTTCGGCGTCGCCGACGACGACACCGGTGAACCGCTTGGGCGCGAAGAACTCCAGCGCCGCGTTCGCCACGTCTTCGGCGGTGACCGCGGCCAGCCGCTCCGGATGCCCGGCGAGCCATTCGGCGCCCAGTCCGGTCGCGGCGAGCGCGGCCAGCTGCGCGGCGAGACCCGCCTGCGAGGACGCGGCCGTGACCAGCGAACCGATCGCGTACTGCCGCACCGACTCGACCTCTTCGGCGGTCGGCGGCACGAGACCGAGCCTGGCCAGTTCGTACCGCGTCTCCATCAGCGCGGCCGCGGTCGCGTCGGTCGCGGTGTCCGCGTCGACGTTCACCACGGCGGTCTGGTCGGTGAACTCGAATCCGGAGTGCGCGCTGTAGGTGTAACCCTTGTCCTCACGGATGTTCTCGACCAGCCGCGACGAGAAATACCCGCCGTAGGCGAGGTTCGCCAGTTGCAGCGCGGCGTACCTCGGGTCGGTGCGGGACACGGTCTGCGCGGACAGCCGGATCTGCGACTGCACGGCGCCGGCCCGCGGCACCAGCAGGACGTTGCCGCCGGCGAGGTCGGGCAGCGCGGGCAGCCGGACGGCGGACCGGTCCGAGGCCCAGCCGCCGAGCGCCTTCTCCAGGTCGCCGATGACGGTCTGCGGGTCGATGTCGCCGACGAGCACCAGCACGGATCCCCGCGGCAGCACCGAGGCCTGGTGCAGCGCGCGCACCTGCTCCGGCGTCACGACCGCGACGTCTTCGGCCTGCGGCACCTCGCGCACGGCGGGGTGGTTCCCGTAGCGGTGCTTCTGCAGCGCCTCGCGGGCGATCGTCCGCGGCTGCGTGCGGGAGACGGCGATCCGCTCGATGAGGCGCTCGCGTTCCCGCTCGACCTCGGCGTCCGCGTACGACGCGCCTGTCAGCGCGTCGGCGAGGACGTCGAGCATCGTCGGCAGGCCGTCGGCCAGCGAGGTACCGGTGATGGCCAGGCGCTCCGGGTCGACGCCGGACGCGAGGTCACCGCCGATCAGCGCCAGATCCGCGTCGATCTCGATGCGGTCGCGGCGGGCGGTGCCGGTCAGCAGGGTCTCGGCCAGCACCTCGGCCGTCGCCGGGTGCAGCTTGTCGTCGCCGGCGAACGGGATCCACACCCGCATCTCGACCAGCGGCACGGTGGGCTTGCGGACGGCGAGCACCCGCAGCCCGTTGCTCAGCGTGGTGTCCACATGGGACAGATCGGCGGCGGCGCGCTGCGTCCCCAGCGACGGGACCGGACGCGGCCCGGCGGCGGTGCGGCCGATCTCCTCGGCGGTGCGGTGCGGTGCGCTCACTGCTCGGTGCCTTCCTGGTCTGCGGATCCACTGGCTCCATTGCCGGGGCGGACGACGAGCACGGCCCGCGAGTCCGGCCGCAGCGCCTTCGCCGCCGCCGAAACGGCTTCCGCGGTGACGCCCGACATCTTCTCGGCGAGCCGGTACACCAGCGACGCGTCGCCGTACAGCAGCTCGAACGAGCCGAGGGCCAGCGTGCGGGACACCAGCTTGTCGTGCTCGGAGTGCAGGCTCGCGGCCCAGCGCGCGGTGACCTTCTTCAGTTCCTGGTCCTCCGGCGGCGTGGCCGCCAGCTTCTCCAGTTCCTCGTCCAGCGCGGCGAGGACCTGGTCGGTGCTCACCTCGTGCGGGTGGATCGCGGTGATGGTGAACGTGTCCGGGTCGCGGGCCTCGAACGGGCCGAACAGCCCGGCGCCCGCGCCGATGTCGACGACCAGCGGCTCGCGGTGCACCAGGCGCTGCTGGAGTCGGGAGCCGTCTCCGTCGGTCAGCACTCCGGCGAGCACGAGGTTGGCCAGGTAGGCGTCGAGATCGTTGATCGGGTCCGGCATGCGGTAGCCGACGCCGACCGCGGGCAGCGGGGCGTGCGGGTCGATCTGCTCGCCGCGCAGCTCGCCTTCGGGGGCGGGCTCGGCGAACGAGGGACGCTGCGGCGCGGGCCGGTGCGGCACGTCGCCGAAGTGCTTCTCGATCAGCTCGCGGGCCTGCTCGACGGTGAAGTCACCGGCGACGGTCAGCACCGCGTTCGCGGGCGAGTAGTAGGTGTCGAAGAAGGCCGCGCAGTCGTCGAGGGTGGCCTGTTCGAGGTCCTCGAAACCGCCGTATCCGTTGTGCGCGTTGGGGAACGTGGAGTACAGCACCGGCGGGAGGGTGATCCACGGGAACCCGCCGTACGGCCGGTTCAGCACGTTGAGGCGGATCTCCTCCTTGACCACGTCGATCTGGTTGGCCAGGTTCTCCTGCGTCAGCTTCGGCGCCCGCATCCTGTCCGCTTCGAGGAACAGGGCGCGCTCGAGAGCCGCGGCGGGGAGTACCTCGAAGTAGTCCGTGTAGTCCGGATGGGTGGAGCCGTTGAAGCTGCCACCACTCGACTGGACGTACCGGAAGTGCGCGAGCTTCTCCAGGCTCTCGCTCCCCTGGAACATCAAATGCTCGAAGAGGTGCGCGAAACCGGTGCGCCCTTCGGGCTCGGAACGGAAGCCCACGTCGTAGTGGACGCTGACACCCACCACCGGAGCGGTCGCGTCGGGCGCGAGCACCACGCGCAGACCGTTGTCGAGGGTGAATCGGACAAGCTCGGGATCGGCCATGCGCACCACCCTACGGGCTAGTCAGGCCTCCAGGCGACGGCCCTGGCGGGTCGCGGCGAAGGTTCCCACTAGTGCGGCGGTGAAGTCGCTCACCCGCGCGAACTCCACCTCTTCGGCGGTTTCCTTGCCGTACCAGTAGATCTTGGGCGGCCCCTTGAGCGCGGCGAATCCGGCGACCCACGGTTCTTGTTCGCCGAGAGCGAGCGCGTAGGGCAGGGCCCTCGACAGGAGGACCTCGCGTTCGAGCTCCGGGACGGCCGAGGCCTTGGTCGCCAGCAGCGCGTCGCGGACGCCGAGCAGCCGCCGGTGCAGCGTGACGCCGGCGCCGGTGCGCACCGGCAGCCACCGGGCGGCGACGGCGAGTACGGCGCCGGCGGCGATGACGATCAGTCCGAGCTGGGCATACCCGACAGTCAACGCCAGCAGGATGGTGAGGAACAAACCGTAGAAGCAGATCCGCAGGCCGACGCGAGTGAGCTTGCCGGGCAGCCGCGAGTACCAGCGTCGTTCGACCACGCTGTCGTCCAGCGCGGCCCGCACCGATTCGATCCCGATCCGCTCGGCCTGGATCTCCGACAGCAGCACCGACTCCCGCTCGTCCGGCAGCAGGGCGTCGAACACCGCACGTTCGAAGACGGTCAGCTGCTCGTCCGGCGGGTTGCGGCGGACGAGCCGCCAGCCGGTCAGCTCGCCGGGCTCCTCGCTCACCCACAGGTAGTTCCGGACCGCGAGGTCTACCACGGTCGCGGCGAGGTCGACGGCGTCGGCACGCCCCGACAGGACGGTGCCGACCTGTCCCGGCAGCACGCAGTCGGGTGACGCGAACGCGGCCTTGTCGTCCTTCCCGGTGAGCAGCCGGACCGGGAGCGCGCCGCCGGGGTGCTTGTCCCGCCTTCGCAGCAGCGCGAGTGCGACGGCGGCGACAACCAGCGCGAGCGCGAAGCCGCCCCAGGCCCAGCCGACCGGAGCGGTGAGCACGAAGGCGCCGGCGAACGTCTTCGACGGCTCCAGTCGCGCGTTCGCCGGGACGGTCCCGCCGGGCAGCTCGACCGAGATCTCCATCCGCTGCCCGGCCGCGAGGTTCTGCTGGCTGAACCGGGTCAGCCCGGAGTGCGCGATCTGGGCCGTCCCGCAGTGCGCGCGCGATCCCTCGGGACCGGCGTAGCAGGTGACCGCGTTCGGGATGGACGGCGCGGCGAAGCTCGCGCGCACGAGTTCGAGCCTGCTGTCCCAGCCGCCCGCGAGCTGCCAGGCGACCCGTGTCAGGCCGTCGGCTTCGGAAACCGCACCGTCCACTGTGTACCGGACGATCGAGGTGCCGCCCTTGAGCTTGACGGTGAACTCGTCGTCGGTCAGCTCGGAACCGCCCGCGCCCTCGATGACGACGTCACGGATGCCGATGATCCGGTCGCGGTCGCGCGGGGCCGCCGTGCGGAGCGGGATCCGGCGCGTCATCGACCCCTCGCTCGGCACGGACACCGCCTCGACGACCGACAGTGCGCCGTCGCGTTCCACCTTGAGCGAGATCTCCGCGCTGTTCGGCAGCGACGGCAGTTGTGGCTCTCCCTGCGCTCCCGCCGGTGCCGCGCCCAGCACCAGCAGGAGGACCACCAGCGGGAAAACGCATTTAGTCCTCTGAATGCGGTACTTGCGCAGGCAACTACCGCATCCAGAGGACGAATTGCGAGTGTTCACGTCAGGCGGGGACCGGTTCCGGGCGGATCGAGCGCAGGTGCCCGGATTCGGCGAGCAGACCGTCCAAAGCGGACAGGAACGACGGCAGGTGCGCGGCGAACCGGCGCAGATCCCGGTCGCCTTCGAGGCCGCTGAACCAGTACAGCCCGGCCGAGCCGTCCGCCGACGGGTCGAGCCCCTCGAAGGTCCGGAGCCAGTGTTCGGTGTCGCCGAGGACGATGGCGTACGGCAGCGACCGGGAGAACACCATTTCCCGGTCCGCCGACGGAATGGCGTCGACCTTGACGGTGTGCAGGTATTCGAGCAGCCCGCGCACCTGGCCGACCAGCCGCCTGCCGCGCGAGGTGCGCGGCGGCACCCACGAGGCACCCAGCAGCGTGGCGACCCCGGCGAGCGCGACCGCGACGCCGAGCAGCGCGTGCCCGGCGGTGAACGTCAGGACCGCGGTGCCCACGAGGCCGAGCGCGACCAGGCCGATGCCCACCAGGGTCAGCTTGCTCTTGCCCTTGTCCGGGCGGCGGGAGAACCAGCCCTTGCGCACCACGTCGGCGTACATCGCCTCACCGGCGACACGGAGATCGACGGTGCCGAGGCCGCGGAGTTCCGACAGCAGCACGGAATCGGTGCCCTCGGGGAGGATCGCGGTGTAGATCTCGCGTTCGAAGGCGACGAGATGCTCGTCCGGCGCGTTGCGGCGGGCGATCTGCCAGTCGACGGTCCCGGCGCCCCGGAACTCGGAGATCCACAGGTAGTTGCGGACCGCGAGGTCGACCACCGTGCCGCTGACGTCCACGACGTCGACCGTGCCGTCGACGACCGTGCCGACCTGGCCGGGCAGGACGCCGTCGGGCGAGGCGAAGGAGACCCTGTCACCCTCGCGCATGAGGACGTCGACCGGTCCGGCACCGGCGGTGAGCGCGCCCTTGTCGCGACGGCGCAGGAGCACGACGGCCAGCGCGCCGAGGATCAGGAACAGCGCCAGGGCACCGAAACCGATGCCGGCGATGGTCGTGAGGGCGAACGCGCCGCCGACCGAGGCGATCTGCTCGAACCTCGCGTTCGCGGGCACGGTGCCCGCCGGGAGTCCGACGGCGAGGTCGACCCGCTCGCCCGCCGCGAGCTTGTCCTGCTCGATGCGGACGACGCCACTGTGGTCGGTCTCCGCGAGCGAGCACTGCCTGTCCGAACCGAGCGGCCCGGCGAAACAGTCCACTGTGGGCATTTCGCGCGTCGGCGCGCTGAACGAAGCGGACACCCGGGACAGTTCGCCGTCCCAGCCGCTCGCGACCTGCCAGCGCACCTGCTGCGCGCCGTTGACGTCCGCGACCGCCCCGTCCACTTTGTACTTGAGGGTGGACGCGCCGCCGTCGAAGGTGGCGACCAGCTGCTCGCCGTTCGACTCGGTCTTGCCCGCGCCCTCGACCGAGACGTCACGGACCCCGTAGACGCGATCCTGCTCTTCACCGGCGGGAACCTTCAACGGGATCCGGCGCACCAGGTGCTGTCCACCCGGGACGGTCACCTGCTCGGCGATCGACACCGAACCGTCGCGTTCCACCTTCACCGCGATGTTCGCGGACGCGCCGCTCGGTGGCTGGAGCAGCCCGAGCTGCTCGCGCGCGCCGAGTGGCGGCGGCTTCGGCAACTGCGGCGCGTTCGTCAGCGAAGGGCCCGCTTCGGGCGCCTCAGGCACATTCGTATCCGACGGCGGGGCCATCAAGGCCGAGCTCGCCGCGACGGCCACGACCGCCGTCCCCCATTTCGTCAACACAGCCACACACTCTAGGCCAGCCGATCTATGCTGACCGCCGAAACGCCGAATCCGCTACCTGGGCGAACGGCGTTGCCGAACCGCATGGGGGATCCACTCGATGAACCAGCAGCCGCCCGGCCCGCCTGATCCGCGGCGCCGGCCGACTCCGCCACCTCCGGGGCAACCGCGACCACCGGGGCCACCGCGACCGCCGCAGGGCGGCCGTCCACTCCCGCCTCCGGGGGCGCGTCCGCTGCCGCCGCGTGGCGGTCCGCCGGTGCCGCCGCCGAACCGGCCGGGCCCCGGTGGCCAGCCGCCGCCCGGCCGTCCCGGACAGCCGGGTCACCGGCCGCCGGGCGCGGGACGTCCGCCGATCTCGCCGCCGCCTGTCCCAGGGCCGCCTGTCTCACAGCCGCCTGTCTCACAGCCGACGCCGATCCCGCCGCCGTTCCGGCCGGGTCCGCCGACCGGCGGGATGCCGCTGCCCCCGCCGGGCGCGGCCCCGTTGCCGCCGCCGCAGTTCGGCGCACCGGTCCCGTTCCAGCCCGGTGCCGTCGGTCCGCCGCAGCTTCCTTACGGTCCGCGTTTCGCGCAGCCCGCTTTCGCTCCATATGGGGGCTATGGCGCGAAGAAGTCGAACGGCGGTGTCATCGCCGCGGTCGCGATCGTGGCCGTGATGGCGGTGCTCGGCGGGCTGCTCATGGTGATCACCATCGCCAACGGCGGCTCGAAACACGTGGCGGACGCCGGATACTCGAGCTATTCGTCGTACCCGACGACGTCGTCCTCTTCGGACTACACGACGACGTCGTCCAGCGACACGTCGACGACGACCACCGGCCGTTCGCGCGATTCGACAGCCTCGCGGGAGACGTCGGCGGGCTCGACCCGCGAGACGTCGGCGAGCCGGGCACCCTCCGGCCCGCGGCCGCAGCACAAGCTCGCGGACAACCCGCTGTGGCTGGACAACAAGGTCGGCCTGCCGAACCAGGCGTGCAACCTCTCGCGCTGGGCGACCAACCCGGACGCGTCGGCCGCGTTCTTCGAAAGCGCGCGGCCCTGTTTGGACAGTGTCTGGCAGCAGGTCATGAACTACACGCAGCTGCCGTTCCGGGTCCCGACCGTGAAGTACCCGTCCGGCAAGAACTGGTCGAGTCCGTGCGGCGACGCCAGCGGCGGCACGGTGGCGGCGTTCTACTGCTCGCAGAACGAGACGCTCTACATGCCGTACGAAGGCCTTCAGCCCAACCAGTACGGCAACCGGCCCGGGGTCTATCTGGCCGTCTTCGCCCACGAGTACGCGCACCACATCCAGGCGCTTTCCGGTATCTCGGAGGCCTACTGGGACGCCCGGTACGAAGCGGGCATCGACTCGGCCGCGGGCCTGGAGATGTCGCGGCGCAACGAACTCTCGGCGCAGTGCCTGTCCGGGACGTTCCTCGGTTCGACGGTGGGCCGCGGCGGCTCGGTCGACCAGGCGATGTACCGCGACGCCTGGCAGACCCAGGACCGCGGCGACCACAACGGCGGCCCGCGCGACCACGGCTCCGACGCGCACGCGGTCTCGTGGTGGCAGCACGGCGCGCAGAAGAACCGGATGTTCGAGTGCAACACGTGGGCGGCTAAGTCCTCCGACGTGTCCTGACGCTGGCCGCTGGCGCTACCCCGCTACCGCTGCTTCGCTGCTGCTCCGCCGCTGCCGCAAGTCCGTGAAGGCCTCCTTGAGGGACTCTGGGTCCCTTAAGGAGGCCTTCACGGACTGGTACATCGCCACGTTCGTCACAGCGACATCACCAGCCGCACCGGTTGCGCGACACCGCGGCTAAGTACATGAAGGCCCCCTTCCTTGCGCTAGACGTAAGGAAGGGGGCCTTCATGTACTTGCACGCGGACAGGCGGCCTCACGAACGATCCGGCAAGTCCGTGAAGGCCTCCTTCCCTACTCTCAAGGTAGGGACGGAGGCCTTCACGGAACGGCGGTCCGT
>NZ_JBHXJK010000081.1:0-39101 GCF_042723255.1 Amycolatopsis thailandensis | reverse complement strand
ACATTGGGAACATCCGCCGCCGAGACCACCCCGCCACCCTTGCCACTCAAGCGGGGCGAATCGGCACTTTTGTGTGACTGAGCGGACGGCACGTGAGATCAGACGGACGACACACGTGATTGGACGGACGGCACGCTCGCGGCCGAGTCCCACCGGGTGTCGTCCGTCTGATCACACGTGTCGTCCGTCTGATCACGGGTGTCGTCCGTCCGGTCACGCGTAACAGACGGAACCGCAGGTACCTAAGACGCCATCGGCCTTAAGTGGCCTTGCCGGTCACGAGGGCCAGCCAGCGTTTCGTCGCGCGTGGCGAGGTCAGCCGGACCACCGGCACCGCCGGATCCGCGGCCCAGTCGCGGATCGTGCGCCGTTTGCGCGCGTAAGACCGGAAGTGCCACAAGATGATCGAGTCACGGGAGAGCATGCCCCGCAGCGTTTCGACGTTGCCGTTGCAGATCGGGCGGCGCGTGACGCAGCGCACCACGGTCCGGCGCAGCAGACGGCTCAGCGAGACCCAACGCGGATAGTCCAGCGCCACGATCAGCTCGGCGCGCGGCAACGCGATGTCGCGCCATTTGGCGAACATGCCGTCGATGATCCAGCGATCGTCGGCGACCAGCGCGGTGATCCGGCGCCGCTGCTCGTCGTCGGGGACGGGGATCCAGCCCGGCTGCCAGGCGAGGTCGTCGTCGACGGAATGCCACGACAGCCCGGTCCGCTCGGCCAGCTTCCCGGCCAGTGTCGTCTTGCCCGAACCTGTGACCCCGTAGACGACGATCCGCCCCGGTACCGAACCCACTGAGCCTCCCCCGCGATGCAATGAAGGGGCCTTTCATAGCAAATTTTGCTATGAAAGGCCCCTTCATTGCAGTACCGAAGGCGACCTGAAGATCAGTCGTCGTCGTTCGAGCCGAGGGCCGTCTTCGAGACCTGCATGAGGAACTCGATGTTGGTCTTCGTCTTGCGCAGTCGCGAGATCAGCAGGTCGATGGCCTGCTGCGAGTCCAGCGCGTGCAGCACCCGGTGCAGCTTGTGGGTGACCGCGAGCTCGTCCGGCGAAAGCAGCAGGTCTTCCTTGCGGGTACCGGACGGGTTGATGTCCACCGCGGGGAACACGCGCCGCTCGGCGATCTTCCGGTCGAGCTTGAGGTCCGCGTTCGCGGTGCCCTTGAACTCTTCGAAGATGACCGTGTCACCGGTGGACCCGGTCTCGACCATCGTCGTGGCGAAGATCGTCAGCGAACCGCCGTTCTCGATGTTGCGCGCCGCGCCGAGGAAACGCTTCGGCGGGAACAGCGCCGTCGAGTCGACACCACCGGAGAGGATCCGGCCGGACGCCGGGGCCGCCAGGTTGTAGGCACGGCCCAGACGGGTGATCGAGTCGAGCAACACGACGACGTCGTGGCCCATCTCGACCAGGCGCTTCGCCCGCTCGATGGCCAGCTCCGCGACCGAGGTGTGGTCGGACGGCGGGCGGTCGAAGGTGGAGGCGATGACCTCACCCTTCACCGACCGCTGCATGTCGGTGACCTCTTCCGGACGCTCGTCCACGAGCACGACCATCAGGTGGCACTCGGGGTTGTTCGTCGAGATCGCGTTCGCGATGTCCTGCATGATCGTCGTCTTGCCCGCCTTCGGCGGCGAAACGATCAGCGCGCGCTGGCCCTTGCCGACCGGCATCACCAGGTCGATGACGCGGGTGGTGAGCTTGTGCGGCTCGGTTTCGAGGCGCAGTCGCTCGTTCGGGTACAGCGGGGTCAGCTTGGTGAACTCGGGACGGCGCTTGGACTCGTCCGGCTCGAGGCCGTTGATCGAGTCGACGCGCACCAGCGGGTTGAACTTCTGCCGCTGCTGCTCGCCGTCACGCGGCTGGCGCACGACACCGGTGATGGCGTCACCGCGGCGCAGGCCGTACTTGCGGACCAGCGAAAGCGAGACGTACACGTCGTTCGGCCCGGCGAGGTAGCCCGAGGTACGCACGAACGCGTAGTTGTCGAGCACGTCCAGGATGCCCGCGACGGGCAACAGGACGTCGTCCTCGCGGATCTCGGTGTCGGGCGAACCGCCCTGCTCGCGGCCACCGCCGGAACCCCGGCGGCGACGGTCGCGGAAACGACGGCCGCGACGGCCGCCTTCCTCGTCGTCGTCACCCTGCGGGCCCTGGCCCTGGCGCTGGCTGTTGTCCTGGCCGCCGCCCTGCTGGTTGCGCTGGCGGTTGTCCTGGCCGCGGTTGCCGTCACGACCGCCGTCGCGGTTGCCCTGACGGTTGCCGCCCTGCTCACCGCGGTCGCCACGCTCGTTGCGGTCACCCCGGTCGCCACGCTCACGCTGCTGGCCACCCTGCTCGGGCGAACCCGCGGCGCGGTTGGAGCCGCGGCGACGACGGCTGCGGCCGCCCTCGTCCTGCTGCGACTGGCCGTCCTGCTGGCCGTTCTCCTGCTGCGCGGGCCGCTCGGTGGCGGGCGCGGAGCCGTTCTCCGAAGACTTTTCAGCCTTTTCGGCCTTCTCGGCGCGCGGGGCCTCGGCCGGGGCGGTTTCCGCCTTCGGCGCTTCGGCCTTCGGGGCCTCCTGCTTCGGGGCCTCCTGCTTGGGCGCTTCGGCCTTCGGGGCCTTGCGCGGTGCGTCGATCCCCTCGAGCGGAAGCGTTTCGCTCGCCGCCGCGGGGGACTTGCGCTTGGTCTTGCCCTGGCGCTCGCGGATGGCCGCGATCAGGTCGCCCTTGCGCATCCCCGTGGTCTCGCCGATGCCGAGTTCCCCAGCGATCGAGCGCAGCTCGGCGACGGTCTTGCCGGTCAATCCGCCGACCGTGCGCTTGGGAGCGACGGCGCCGTTCGACTCGGCGGCGCCACCTTCGACGTCGCTCAAAAGATCGGTGTTGCTCACAAATGTCCTTCCTGACCGATCCACGCCTCCAGGTGGATCAGCGGACCGCCGCTCGCGTCCGATTGCGAAACGGCGTAGTTGGCCCCCGATACGGGCGATCAGCTCCTCGGCCGTGTTGAACACAGCTAGAAGGCCTCCAGCACAGGGATTTGCGTCCTCCAAATGGAGGAAGCGGAATTCGGCACCGCCGGAACCGGGAACCCGCCTGTGTCAATCTGCCAGCCCCCGCTTGCCAGGCTGTGCTAGTTGCCGGACCTCTGCGGAACTGGCGGATCAACGAAGGATGCGGGCCAAGGATGACACTGGTCACCTGGACCGGCACCGGGTGCGGAAACGCACGGTGATCGAACGCCCCCGAGGGTAGACCGCGCCACGGCCGGGTGCAACAACCACCCCCCGCGTGGCGGGGCGGTGCTCCGGCATGTGACCGAGGCTTTACTGAGCCGCAACCTGGACGCCGCCCGGATCGATCGGCAGCTCGGTGACGTCGAACGATGTAACGTCGACACCCGCCGGGAGTATTCCCTCGGTGGTGAGCGCGAGCACGGTCGGACCGGCTCCCGAGATGGCCGCGGCCACCCCTTCGGCCCTCAGCGCGCGCACCAGTTCGCTGCTCGCCGGGTACGCGGGCGCCCGGTAATGCTGGTGAAGCCGATCTTCGGTCGCGGAGAGCAACAGGTCGGGGCGCGCGGTGAGCGCGTGCACCGCGAGCGCCGCGCGACCGGCCGTGAACGCCGCGTCGGCGTGCGGGACCTGGGCGGGAAGCAGTCCGCGCGTCGCGTCGGTCGAGGAGCGCAACGCCGGGACGGCGACCACGGGCCGGATGTCGTGATGCGGCTGGAGCCGTTCGGCGCGGAACCGCTCGCCCTCGTTCCAGGCGACCACGAAGCCGCCCAGCAGGCTCGCCGCCGCGTTGTCGGCGTGCCCTTCGAACCCGGCGGCCAGCTGCAACGCGTCGTCGTCCAGGGCCTTCTCAGCCAGCGCGTACGCCGCCGCGACGCCGGTCACGACCGCGGCCGCGGACGAGCCGAGGCCGCGGGCGTGCGGGATCGCGTTGAAGCAGCGCAGGTGCAGGCCGGGTGGCCGGAGGCCGAGGTGCTCGCATCCACGCCGGAAGGCGCGGACGACCAGGTGCGATTCGTCGGTCGGGACGTCGTCGACGTCACCGGCGCCGGCGTCGACCACCTCGATCTTGAGCCCGGCGTCGGTGACCAGCAGTTCGACGCGGTCGTACAGGGCCAGCGCCAGGCCGAGCGTGTCGAACCCCGGGCCGAGGTTCGCCGAAGAGGCCGGGACCTTGACCTTGAGCAGCGTCATCGCAGGTCCAGCGCGGCGGCGACGGCGGTCGGGTCGACGGCGAGCGGCTCGACCTCGACGTTGCCTTCCAGCGCCGTGGCCGGGTCCTTCAGACCGTGTCCGGTGACTGTGCACACAACGGTGGAGCCCTTCGGCAGCCGTCCGTCGGCGGCCGTCGCGAGCAGGCCCGCGACACTGGTCGCCGAAGCGGGCTCGACGAACACGCCTTCCTTGCGGGCGAGCAGCCGGTACGCCTCCAGGATCTTCTCGTCGGTGATCGCTTCGAACAGCCCGGCGGACGCGTTCTTCGCCTTCATCGCGCCGTCCCAGGACGCGGGGCTGCCGATGCGGATCGCGGTCGCGATCGTGTCCGGATCGGCCACCGGCTCGCCGTGCACGAGCGGCGCGGCACCGGCCGCCTGGAAACCGAACATCCGCGGGGTGTTCTTCACCACACCGTCACCGGCGTATTCGGAATATCCCGCCCAGTAGGCGGTGATGTTGCCCGCGTTGCCGACCGGCAGGCAGTGGATGTCCGGCGCCTTGCCGAGGACGTCGCAGATCTCGAACGCGGCCGACTTCTGGCCGGCGATGCGCACCGGGTTGACCGAGTTGACCAAGGTCACCGGGTAGTCGATCGCGGTCTTCTGCGCCAGTTCGAGACAGTCGTCGAAGTTGCCGTCCACCTGAAGGATCCGCGCGCCGTGCAGGACGGCCTGGGCGAGTTTGCCCATCGCGATCTTGCCCTGCGGGACGAGGACGGCGCAGGTGAGCCCGGCGCGGGCCGCGTACGCCGCGGCCGACGCGGAGGTGTTGCCGGTGGAGGCGCAGATGACCGCCTTGAGGCCGCTGGCGAGCGCGTGCGTGATGGCCACGGTCATCCCGCGGTCCTTGAACGACCCGGTCGGGTTCGCGCCCTCGACCTTGAGGTGGACCTCGCAGCCGGTCAGGTCCGAGAGGTGCGGAGCGGGCAGCAACGGGGTGTTGCCCTCGCCGAGGGTGATCACCTTCGCGCCGGCCGGGACCGGGATCCGGTCGGGATAAGCCTGGATGATCCCGGGCCACGGTTGGGAAATCACTGGTCTTCGCCTTCCACACGCATCACACTGACGACCTGGTTCACCACATCGAGCTCGGCAATGTCGTCCACAGTGGACCGCAGTGCCGCGTCCGGCGCCAGGTGGGTGACCACGACCAGGCTGGCCGTGTCGTTGGCGTCACGCTGCCGCACGGCGGCGATGCTGACACCGTGCCCGGCGAACGCCTGGGCCACCTGGGCGAGCACGCCCGCTCGATCGGCCACGTCGAGACTGACGTGGTACCGCGTCGGCGTCTGGCCCATCGGCCTGACCGGGAGCGCGGCGTGCGCGGATTCGCGCGGGCCACGGCCGCCGACGACCCGGTTTCGAGCCACCGCGACGAGGTCGCCGAGCACGGCACTCGCGGTCGGCGCGCCACCGGCGCCCTGACCGTAGAACATCAGCTCACCGGCGGCGTCGGCCTCGACGTAGACGGCGTTGTACGCGCCGCCGACCCCGGCGAGCTGGTGCCCGCGCGGGATCATCACCGGGTGCACGCGCGCCGAAACGGATTCGGTGCCGTCGTCGGAGGTGACGCGCTCGCAGATGGCGAGCAGTTTCACCGTGCGGCCCAGCACGTTCGCCGCGGCGAGGTCCGACGCGGTGACGTCGGCGATGCCTTCACGGTGCACTTCGGACGCCGTCACCCGGGTGTGGAACGCGAGCGAGGCGAGGATCGCGGCCTTGGACGCGGCGTCGTAGCCGTCGACGTCGGCCGTCGGGTCCGCTTCGGCGTATCCGAGCCTGCTGGCTTCTTCCAGCGTTTCCGCGTAACCGGCGCCTGTCGAGTCCATCGCGGACAGGATGTAGTTGGTGGTGCCGTTGACGATGCCCATCACGCGGGTGATGCGGTCGCCCGCCAGCGATTCGCGCAGCGGGCGCAGCAACGGGATCGCCCCGGCCACGGCCGCCTCGAAGTACAGGTCGACGCCTGCCGCGTCGGCGGCCTCGAACAGCTCCGCGGAGTGCTCGGCCATCAGGGCTTTGTTCGCCGTGACAACGGATTTCCCGGCTTTGAGCGCGTCGAGCAGCCACTCCCGCACCGGCTCGATGCCGCCGACCAGTTCGACGACGACGTCGACGTCCGGAGACGTGACGAGCTTCGTCACGTCGGAGGTCACCAGTTCCGGCGGGAGCTCGGGGTGCTTGTCGGGGCGCCGCACCGCGATGCCCGCCAGCTCCATCCGGGCGCCCGCCCTGGCGGCGAGCTCTTCGGCCTGCTCGGTGAGCAGCCGGACGACCTCGCCACCGACCGTTCCGCAGCCCAGCAGGGCGACCCTGATCACGCGTCCGTCCACAGTAGACACTTACTAGACCTCCAGGCGCAGCATGTCGTCCGTCGTCTCCCGCCGCAGCAGCACGCGGGCGCTGCCGTTGCGCACGGCCACCACCGCGGGCCGCGGCTGCCGGTTGTACCCGCTGGCCATCGAGTAGCAGTACGCCCCGGTGGCCGCCACGGCGAGCAGGTCGCCGGGAGCAAGGGTGTCGGGCAGCCAGCAGTCGCGGACGACGATGTCGCCGGACTCACAGTGTTTTCCCACGACCCGGGACAGCGCGGCGGCGACCTGGCCGTCCCCGTCGTCGTCGGAGGTCCGGGAGACGAGACGGCAGTCGTACACCGCGTCGTAGAGCGCGGTGCGGATGTTGTCGCTCATCCCGCCGTCGACGCTGACGTAGCGCCGGGCGGCCTTGTCGCCGAGCGAAACGTCCTTGATGGTGCCGACCTCGTACAGCGTGATCGTGCCGGGACCGGCGATGGCACGGCCCGGCTCGCCGGCGATCTTCGGCACCGGGAGGCCCGCGTACTCGCATTCCTTGCGGACGATCTCGCGGATCTGCGTGATCATCTGCGCGGGCGGCGGCGGGTTGTCCTTGTCGGTGTAGGCGATACCGAAACCGCCGCCGAGGTCGACGATGGACATTTGGTCGAGCAGGTCGGTGCCGTGTTCCTTGGCCAATTCGGCCAGCAAGCCGACCACGCGGCGGGCGGCGACCTCGAAGCCGTCGGCGTCGAAGATCTGCGAACCGATGTGGCTGTGCAGGCCGATCAGCTTGAGCGACGGCGCGTTGAGCACCCTGCGCACGGCCTCGGCCGCGTCACCGGAGGCCAGCGAGAAACCGAACTTCTGGTCCTCGTGCGCGGTCGCGATGAACTCGTGGGTGTGCGCCTCGACGCCGACCGTGACCCGGATCAGCACGTTCTGCACGACGTCGTGCCGGGCGGCGACATCGGCCAGCCGCGCGATCTCGAAGTAGGAGTCGACCACGACCGTGCCGACGCCGGCCTCGACCGCGGCTTCCAGTTCGGGCAGGGACTTGTTGTTGCCGTGGAAGGTGATCCGCTCGGCCGGGAAGTCCGCGCGCTGCGCGACGGCGAGTTCGCCGCCGCTGCAGACGTCCAGGCTCAGCCCCTGCTCGGCCACCCAGCGGGCGATCTCGATGGACAGGAACGCCTTGGACGCGTAGTGCACGAGCGCCGGGTCGTCGAACGCCTCGGCGTAATCGGCGCACCGGGACTTGAAGTCGGCCTCGTCGACGACGAACAGCGGCGTGCCGTACTTCTCGGCGAGTTCGCGGACGTCGACGCCCGCGATGCGCACGACGCCGTCTCCGCCGCGGAAAGTGTTGCGGGGCCAGACTTTCGGGTACAGCCTGTCGAGTTCCTCAGGACTCGACGGCGGGAAACCGGAGGCGTCGGCGTGGGGGTAGACGTCGGCGTGGCGGGGGCCGGCGGGGTGGGCCATTTTGCTTACATCCGTTCCGGAGCAGAGACACCGAGCACGGTGAGGCCGTTGGCCAGCACCTGGCGAGTCGCTTCACTGAGCGCGAGGCGGGAGAACGTGAGGGGGGTGGTCTCCTCGTCGCCCTTCGGCAGGACCCGGCCGACGGCGTTCCACTTGTGGTAGGCGCCGGCGAGTTCTTCGAGGTACCGGGCGACACGGTGCGGTTCGCGCAGCTGTGCGGCCCGGCGGAGGACGGTCGGGAATTCGCCGAGTGTGCGGATCAGGTCGCCCTCGGCCGGCAGCGTAAGCAGTCCGAGGTCGGCGTCGCCATCGAATTTGAGCCCGAGGTCGGAAGCGTTGCGCTGCAACGAGGCCAGCCGCGCGTGGGCGTACTGGACGTAGTAGACCGGGTTGTCGTTGGAGTGCTTGCGAAGCAGGTCGAGGTCGATGTCCAAAGTGGAATCGACGGAGTAGCGGATCAGCTCGTAGCGGGCCGCGTCGACCCCGACGGTGCCGACCAGGTCCTCCATGGTGATCACGGTGCCGGCGCGCTTGCTCATCCGGACCGGCTTGCCGTCGGAGACCAGGTTGACCATCTGGCCGATCAGCACCTCGACCACGGCCGGGTCGTCGCCGAACGCGGCCGCGGCGGCCTTGAGCCGGGCGATGTAGCCGTGGTGGTCCGCGCCGAGCATGTAGATGCAGAGGTCGAAGCCGCGCTTGCGCTTGTCCTGGAAGTAGGCGAGGTCACCGGCGATGTAGGCCGGGTTGCCGTCCTTCTTGATGACGACGCGGTCCTTGTCGTCGCCGTGCTCCTTGGACTTCAGCCACCAGGCGCCGTCCTCGAAGTACAGGTTCCCGGAATCCTTCAACCGCTGGACCGAGGAGGCGACCGCGCCGGACTCGTGCAGCGAGTTCTCGTGGAAGTAGACGTCGAAGTCGGTGCCGAAGTCGTGCAGGCTCTGCTTGATCTCGGTGAACATCAGCTCGATGCCGACCCGGCGGAACGTCTCGGCCCGCTCGTCCTCTGGCAGCGAAAGCGCGCTCGGCTCCTGGCGGATGACCTCGGCGGCGATGTCGTTGATGTAGCCGCCCGCGTAGCCGTCCTCGGGAGCGGGCTCGCCCTTGGCGGCGGCGATCAGGGACCGCACGAAACGGTCGATCTGCGCGCCGTGGTCGTTGAAGTAGTACTCCCGGGTGACCAGGCCGCCCTGCGCGGACAGCACGCGGCCCAGCGCGTCGCCGACCGCGGCCCAGCGGGTGCCGCCGAGGTGGATCGGGCCGGTGGGGTTCGCCGAGACGAACTCCAGGTTGATCTTGAGGCCGGCCAGCGCGTCACCGAGGCCGTACTTCTCCCCGGCGTCGAGCACCTGCCGGACGATCTGGCCCTGCGCGTCGGCGGCGAGCCGCAGGTTGAGGAAGCCCGGCCCGGCGACCTCGGCCGAGTCGATGCCGTCGGCGGCCGAGAGGGCCTCGGCCAGCGCGTCGGCGAAGTCACGGGTCTTCATGCCCGCCTTCTTGGCCACCTGCAGCGCCAGGTTGGTCGCGTAATCGCCGTGCTCGGGGTTGCGGGGACGTTCGATCGTCACCTTCTCCGGCAGCACGGAATCGTCGAGGCCGCGCGCGGTGAGAACCTGCACGGCTGAGTTACGGACCAGGTCGGCGAGAGCTGCGGGAGTCACTCGCGGAATTCTAGGTGTGACCTGGTCCGGGCTACGCAGCGACCGCCGGAAGGTGTGAGCCAAGCGGTTGATCTTCCAGCTGTTCACGGTGATCAGACGTGCGGTCTCTACACTGGCCCGCGCAGGGACCACCCCCTTTGGAGAACGCAGGAGCCATGGCTAACGGGACAACCAGAAAAAAGGGCGCGTCGTCGAAGAACGCCATGAAGGCCGCCCGTAGTTCCGTCGTGTCCAAGAAGGGCACGCCCTGGGGCACGATCATCGCGGTCGTCGCGATCGTCGCCCTGGCTGCCTCGGTGGTCACCTACTACATGGTCGCCTCGGCGCCGAAGCGCGAGCAGAAGACCCGCGAAGAGGCCGCTGCCGCCTTCGCGCCCTCGCAGCAGGACCCGGATCCGTCCAAGCGGATCAACGGCGTGACCACGGCCACCTACGAGGGATCCGTGCACGTCACGGCGGCCGAGCGCGTGGCCTACGACAAGACCCCGCCCTTCGGCGGCCCGCACGACCAGGCCTGGGCCGCGTGCAACGGCGTCGTCTACGACAAGGCCGTCCGCAACGAGAACATGGTCCACGGTCTCGAGCACGGCGCGGTCTGGATCGCCTACAACCCGGCGCAGATCTCTGGCGACGCGTTGGAGCTGCTGCGGGTCCGCGTCGAGGGCAAGCCGTACACCACGATGTCGCCGTACCCGAACCTCGACAAGCCGATCTCGCTGCAGTCCTGGGGCCACCAGCTGAAGCTGGACAAGGCAGACGACGAGCGGATCGACCAGTTCATCGCGGCGCTGCGCACCAACCCGTACGGCGCGTACCCCGAGCGTGACGCCACCTGCGACGCGCAGATCGAGCCGGGCGACTTCGACCCGACCCCGCCGGGGCCGGACGCGAAGCCGATGGACTACAAGGGCACCGCGGGCACTCAGCAGGACCAGCCCGGCGCCGGTCAGAGCGGCATGCCGTCCGCTCCCGCCACTCAGCCCTCGGCGCCCGCGAGCAAGTAAGTGAGCCAGATGGACCCCGATCTCCAGTACGTCGACGAACCCGGCGACGAAGTGCCGCGCTCGGCCAAGAGCCGGTGGCTGGTGATCGGGGCCGCCCTGGTCGTCATGCTGATCCTGGGCTTCGGCCTGGGCGCCCTGACAACCAGGCTGATCGACTCCGAGCCGGAGCAGACGACTCCGGGCGCGGGTTCGGTCGAGGTCGGTTTCGCGCAGGACATGTCGGTGCACCACCTCCAGGCCGTCACCATGGCGGGCTGGGCGCGGGACCACACGGCCGATCCGGCGATCAAGACCCTCGCGTTCGACATCGAGCGCACGCAGACCGGCCAGGTCGGCCGGATGAAGGGCTGGCTGGGCCTGTGGGGCCAGCCGGAGCAGACGACCGGCGCCTACATGACCTGGATGACCGAGCCTTCAGGCCACGGCGGACACGGTGGCGCCGACATGAAGCCGTCGAACGGCGCTCCGATGCCGGGGATGGCGACTTCGGCCGAGCTGGCCAAACTGCGGTCGCTGACCGGCAAGGAGATGGACGTCTTCTTCCTCCAGCTGATGCTGCGGCACCACATGGGCGGGACCGAGATGGCCCAGTACGGCAACGACCACACGTCCATCGCGGACGTGAAGTCGCTGACGCGGAGCATGCTCGTCTCGCAGGGTGCCGAGATGGACCTGATGAAGGGCCTGCTCCAGGAGCGCGGCGGCTCGCCACTCCCCGCCTGACGCCACTCTCACGCGTTTAGTCCTCTGAATGCGGTAGTTCGCGTTGCCGACTACCGCATCCAGAGGACTAAATGCGTGCGGTCACCAGGAGAGTTCCCGGCACCGTTGCGCACACTGGGGCACTTCTATCTGCAGGGTCGCGTGCTCGATCGAGTAGCGGTTCGCCAGGAGGTTCTGGGCCTCGGTCAGCACCTCCGCCTGCTCGACGGTCGGCGCGATGGTGAGGTGGGCCGAAGCGACCTCCATCCCCGACGTCAGCGTCCAGACGTGCAGGTCGTGGACGTCCTCGACACCCTTCAGCCCGCCCAGCTCCGCCTGGATCCCGGCGACGTCGACGCCCTTAGGTGCGTGCTGGAACAGGATCCGCAGCGCGCGCCGGGCGAGCGCGTACGTGCGGGGCAGGACGAACAGGCCGATCGCGACACCGATGATCGGGTCGGCGTAGCGCCAGCCGGTCAGCAGCGTGATCGCGCCGCTCAGCAGCACGCCGACGGAGCCGATCAGGTCGGCGAGGACTTCGAGGTACGCGCCCCGGACGTTGATGCTCTCCTCCGCGCCCTTGCGCAGGATCAGGAAGGAGACGATGTTCGCGACGAGACCCGCGGCGGCGGCCAGCAGGACGGGCAGGCCGGGAACGGCGGGCGGGTCGCTGATCCGGCCGATGGCCTCGATCAGGACGTACCCCGCGACGCCGAACAGCAGGATGGCGTTGCCCAGCGCCGCGAGCACTTCGGCCCGGTAGAACCCGAAGGTGCGGGTGAGCGTCGGGCCGCTGCGCCGGGCGAGCATGATCGCCGCCAGCGCCATGCCGACACCGAGGACGTCGGTGAACATGTGCGCGCCGTCGGAGATCAGCGCGAGCGAGCCCGTGGCGAACCCGACGATGAACTCCATGACCATGAAGCCGGCGCCGATGACCAGGGCGATCGTCAGGCTCTTGAGGTAGCGGCCTGACGCGCTCGACGGCGAGGCTGTCCCATGCCCGTGCCCGTGACCCATTGCTCCGCCTCTCGTGAAGTCGACAGGCCGAATATATTGTCACATGCGCATATGTGCAATACAGGTGAGCCTAAGTTCACTTTGTCTTAAGCCACACACGGAAACCATCCCCCAGGAGGGCCTTCCCGAAACCTGAACCCGCCACGCACCGCTACCGAAGTGACCGGAAGAACCCCCGCAACTGGCCGACGAAGATCTCCGGCTGCTCGAACGCGGCGAAGTGACCGCCCTCGGCCAGCACCTCGTACCAGCGAAGATCGGTGTAGCGCAGCTCCGCCCAGCGCCTCGATGGGCGGATGATCTCGCGCGGGAAGATCGAGATACCCGAAGGAACTTCAACCGCCGAGACGTCCCGCTCCTTGTTCTCCCAGTAGATCCGCGCCGACGAAGCAGCCGTCCCGGTGAACCAGTAGACGGAGATCGCGTCGAGCACCTGGCGCCAGGACAGCGCGGTCTCCGGCGAGCCGTCGTTGTCGGTCCACTCCCAGAACTTCTCGGCGATCCACGCCGCCTGAGCCGCGGGTGAGTCGGTGAGCCCGTAGCCGACCGTCTGCGGGCGCGTGGCCTGCTGCTGCGAGTACGCGGACCCGACCTCACGGAAGCGCGCGAGATCGGCGATCGCCGCACGCTCCTCCGCCGTCGGCTCCCCCAGCTCGGCCGCGTCGTACGGGACACCCGCCATGTTCACGTGGACGGCGATCACCCGCTCCCGCGCGACCTTGGCGAGCATGTTCGTCACCCCGGCGCCCCAGTCGCCGCCCTGCGCGGCGTAGCGCTCGTAACCGAGCCCTCCCATCAGCTCGTCCCAGGCCCGGGCGATGCGCTCCACGTTCCAGCCCGTCGACGTCGGCTTGTCGCTCCAGCCGAAGCCCGGCAGCGAGGGCGCCACGACATGGAACGCGTCCGCCGGATCACCGCCGTGCGCGGCGGGATCGGTCAGCGGGCCGAGCACGTCGAGGAACTCGACCACCGATCCCGGCCAGCCGTGCGTGAGCACGAGCGGCGTCGCGTCCGGCTCCGGCGAGCGGACGTGCAGGAAGTGGACCCCGAGACCGTCCACAGTGGTCTTGAAGCCCGGGAAAGCGTTGACGCGATCGGCCAGGCCGAAGTCGTAGTCCTCCGCCCAGTACCGGCACATCTCGCGGGCGAACTCCAGCGGGACACCCTGCTCCCAGCCGTCCACGGTGGCCGGCTCGGGCCAGCGCGTGGCGCGCAGCCGGGTCCGCAGATCGGCGATGGCGGCTTCGGGAATCCGGACTTCGAACGGCTCGATCACGACGTCCTCCAGTTCGTTGGTGACACCAACGCTACGCTGATTCGATGAGCACCGCCCCCGACCGGCTCCGGACCAAGGCCAGCTGGCTGGTCAACCAGGCCGCCACCGTGGCCCACCGGCTCGCCCTGGACGAGTTCGCCCGCAGCGGCGCCCGCCGGTACCACTACGGGATCCTCGCGGCCATCGACGAGAACGGTCCGTCGAGCCAAGCCACCCTGAGCCGCTGCACCGGCATCGACCGCAGCGACGTCGTCGCCGTCATCAACGAACTCTCCGACGCGGGCTACGTCGAACGCGCGCCCGATCCGGCGGACGGGCGGCGCAACCTGATCACCCTCACCGACACGGGCGCGCGACGTCTGGAACACCTGGAAGAGCAGGTCAGCGACACGCAGGACGTCTTCCTCGCACCACTCGAACCCGCCGAACGGGCGCAGCTGACCCGGCTCCTGGCCCGCGTCGTCGACCATCACCAGGGTTAACGACCACCTCGCGAGAGGAGGCCTGGCGGGGTGCGCTAAGCTTCTCGAAGTCGCTCAGGCGGCTACGCCCTCGTAGCTCAGGGGATAGAGCACTGCCCTCCGGAGGCAGGTGTCGCAGGTTCGAATCCTGCCGAGGGCACACTAGTGAACAGCACTTTCAGCTGCTCACCTACATTGTTCATACAATTATTCATGGCATGAACTCACTAAATGGGCTGGTCCCACACCTTTAGCCAGCTTCACTCGATTGCGTATTGGCTCTTGAGCTTCTTCGGTGCTCCCTGCTATCTACATCCACAGCGCTACGCAGTCCTGCAACCAGGCTTACCTGTGCTGGCGCTGCGATTCGATCATCGAGCCTGACATGGCGGAGCTGGTCTCGTGGACGACTCAAGGCAGGTTCTCGAGCGCGGGCATCCCGCAAACCTGTAATCAGCTGGGCGCAAGTACCGAGCCCATCGTGAGCACTGCCCACGAGGCGGCGGACGATGAGACAGACAGCGCCTCCGATGTCGCCAACGTCGCTTGAAGGCGGTCAGGAAAACCACGCTACGGGCTGCGGTGGCGAACTCGGCGCAGTCGGTACGGCCGTCAGCCGCATGCAGCAGCATCTCCTAGACCACCAAGCCCACCCATACCAGGGGTGACGCATATAGCGGGCGCTGCCCGATCCCACGCCTCTCCAGGTGAGCCAGCAGGCTGATCACCCGATCTTTAATCGGCATCGAGTTGCCCAACTAGCGGCTCGACGCCGCGTCATGCCCCAGCGGTCAGACCGACAAAACCCCCGATGTCCCGCCCGAGCCACTCCGGTCAGAACGAAACCTTCCACTTCGCAGACCAGCTCTTACGTACGCCACCGTCGACACCATGCACAAAACGACGGCCAGCACCGGGTCTTCGTCCGCACCCACTTGACGAGCTCGGTCAGCGCCTTCCCCACATCCATACCAGCCACCCACCGCGACCCCTGGTTTGGGCGAGCTGTCGCTTGCGTGACTGAGTGTCAGATCAGAACTGACTAACCCTACGAGGCGTCAGACTTTTTCAATTCTTATCACACTTATTAAAGGAATGAAAAATTCGAGGAAATGCTGGATGATGGGCGTCGTGCCCGATTCCACTGACGCTACTCCGGCTCCCACCAGACACTTCTACTCTGCGGAGACACCGCGAAGTGAACTGCGCCTCTACCGCGGCCCGCTCGTCGGCCGCTCCGGTACGCGCCAGTTCGAAGCCACCGGTTCCGTCACCCTGCGCTGGAATCCATGGCCGGTGCTGCAATGGTCAGGAAGCTCCAAAGAAGTCGACATCGGCATCGACCTCGCGAACGGAAGCCTGGTATTCGAGGAGCCTCGGGTCGAGGTCCCAAAAGAGCACCCGTTCCAGGTCGCCTCCAAAGATGGATCTCCGGCCGAAGACATTCAGTGGGAGGGCCGCGGGCCGTTGGGCCGGACCGTGGTGGGTGATCCTGAGGCTCAGGATCTCACGTACGCCACATTCATCCTGGCGAATCTGCCCGCGATGCAGTTTGGTGCGAGACTGTGTCACGAAACAGCGTGGTATCCAGGCCGCACCGTGCTGACCGGCGCCGGCTGGAAGGTAGCGCTCGACTATCCCTGGAACCACCAAGAAATCGAAAAGGACCTGCGGGACAACGGCGGCCATGCGGTCACTCACACTGGCCGCGTCGAGCGGGAGGACGGCTCCGACTTCAGTGCCGGAAGCCTTCAGAATGTCCTCCATGTCCTGCGGTATGTACTGAGCCTCGCTTGCGGCCGCTGGACTTCTCCCATTCTGTCGGTGGCGTACAACAACGCGACCGAGCCGACCTGGTCAGAGTGGGCGCCTCCGCTTGTCTCCCCGTGGCGTACCTCATTTGGCCTTGTCGACGGTCACCATCCAGAACAACTCCAGGAGCTTTTCGAACGTACCGCAGTGGCTTGGGCTGATCCGCTGAAGCAGGAAGTCGTTCGGCGGGCCATCTACTACCTGATCGACGCGAACGATCCCCATCCGCTCGAACTTGCCGTCTCCTCCGCTCAGTCCGGACTGGAGCTGCTGGCATGGTCCGAGCTCGTCGAAGACCACCAAATTCATACCGCAAAGACCTATAAATCGCTGAAAGCGCACGAGTCCATGCGCGAACTGCTAACCCTGCATTCGATCAGCCCGATGTTCCCGCCGGAACTGACCGAGCTCTCGTCGGTGGCCTCGAAGCTCACCGACCTTTCAGTGGGCGATGGCCCCGAAGTACTCACTCGCATGCGTAACGGGGTCATGCACCCGAACCGAACCAAGCCAAAGTTCAGTACCGACGAATGGTACGACGCCTGGTGTCTGGCCCGACACTACCTCCAGCTCAGCATCCTCGGCTACCTCGGATACCAAGGCACCCACCGCGACCCCGCGGTGAAGGTGCACTTCACCGGACAGATCGAGAACGTCCCCTGGAACCCGTAAACCGGTGCCATCAGAAACAGGGAGGACGTAGTAGTCGCGGCCAGGTAGAGCGTTCCGCACTCCCTCAAGCCAGCATCACGCTGCAACGTGGTGGACATGGGCGCCGAGCGGGTTGCCGTAGCCGGTCGACATGCCACGAGGCTCATCCGCGGTGAAGGCGACCTGGCGGACCGGGTCTTCGGCGAGCCTCCTTCTGCCGAGCCCGCGGCAACAAAAGCAGCCCCGGCTACAGAAGAAAGCCATCACCGATCTCAACTGCCGCATTACCCGCCGAACATCTACAGCGAAAGCGCGTTGCGCCACCCACGCCAGCTGCGTCGGCCAAAACACCGCACGATCCCGTCTCGGTCTACCCGCGTAACACCCGTGCCATGTCGAGCGACCTTTCCAGGCACCTCTGCCTGATCAAGGAGCTCCACAGTGCGCACCACTCGACTCATCGCCCTCGCCGGCACCGTCGCCGTACTCGCCACAACGGGTGCGTGCGGAACCCGGCCCGCGCCGACAACTCCGGACGCCGCCGCACTCCCCAGCGCGTCGCCCCAGGCCGCCGCGCCGACCGACAGCACTCCCGCCGGGGCCAACGCTCAAGGCAGGATGCCGAAGAAATTGGGCGAGACTGCGGGGTTCACGAGCCAGGACGGCAAAACGCAGGTGGTCACCTTCACGATCGACAAGATCACCGTCGACCCGAAGTGCGACCCGTACATGAAGCCCGAGGCGGGAAAGCACACGCTACTGCTGGACATCCGGGTCGCGACGAAACAACTCTCCCCGGATGACGCGATCCAGCTGGGCGGGACGATCAACCCCTTCGCCTTCCAAGTCGTCACGCCAGACGGCGTCACGACCCCGGCCGAGCTCGGCATGTGCAAGAGCAGCAGCCTGAAGGCACTGCCTAACAACTGGGCGTCGAACTCGAAGTACACAGGCCAGTTGGAGCTCCAGGTCGCGACGAAGAATGGAGTGCTCGCGCTGATTCCTGGCGGACTGACTAACGCCGGAGGTGGCTGGGAATGGAACTACTAGCCTTCGGTGCACGATCACCATCGTGGCACTGGTAAGGCTGAACGATGCCGTAGCGCATGAATTGTCAGGAGCTGCTGGTATGGTCGACGGGCCGCGATACCGATGGTGACGACGTCGAGTTTGGAATCCTAACAGAATGCTCCTGGAACACTGTTGAGCAGTTTCCTGGATCGTGTCCGGCGAGCCGTGGGCGCGGATCTAGCCGCCACTCTCGGCGGCGCCATGACGTGGCGGTATCCGTAAATGACCGAGCGACCGCAAGTTGTTGTGCGGCGTCCTATTGGTACCCTACGTCAAGATCCTGCGGGATTTCCTAACCAGGACTCGGTTTCGGTTCGAATAAGACCGCCTGGCAGAGGCTTCTGCACTCGCAGTAGACTACCTCGCCGAACTCATCGTCGCGGATGCCCTTGGCTGGTCACGGGCGGCGATCAACGGTTCGCCCGTTCGGGTCCTCAAGAGCAAGAAACAGGTGCGAGTCCGGTCGAATTACCGTTTCTCGACAAGTTTTCACCATGTAGGACTACCGCGTCGAGATCGTTTCCTTTGACGAGACAACGGCCAGTTGCTCGTCCAAGTTGGAAGCATCGTCAACACTGGTTCTGACCAGAACTCGAAGAACCACAGCACGTTCACACTCTATCCGCGTTCGAGCAGGGCAGTCGGGAACCCGAATGGAGCACTGCGATTTTCACCTTGCGCGGAAGTCGCCTGTGTCACGCGCTACCTGTCGGCCATAAGGATGAACAATGTAACGCTGAGCAATGTCCATACGCCTTTTGGGGCATGAATCAACGCCGCTTCGTACACCTTCTGATCGCAGCCGCGCTCGTGTTTTCCGTTGTCGCATGCGGAGGCGGAACGGGCGCTGCCACGACGGTACGCATCGGCGTCACCGCCACCTCCAACGAGCCAGCGGTCAAGCTCACGCGCACCATCGTGAAGCGCCTGGAAGAGGCTGTGGACAGCGGCGAGGTCCGACTAGTCATCTATCACGCAGACGGCAGACAGGTCTCCACCGTCTTCGACGAGGACTTCACGGTCCGCAGGCCGGACCAGAAGCGGGAGAACGACAAGAAGCTTCGAAAAGAAGGCTTCGACAGCAACAGCAAACGTGTTGAGGCATTGCTCGCCAGACTGGCCTCCAACGGCGGGCAACTCGACCCGTTCGAGGTGTTGGCGACCATGGGCCGAGCACCTGGACCTGGTCTTGTGGTGGTGCACAGCAGCGGTCTCCAGACCATCGGGCAGCTCGATCTCACCAAGTCCAGTTTGGACTTCGACATCGATCGCGTGATCCGAAGCCTGCCGCCGGACTCATTGCCGGACCTCAGCGGCAAGGACGTTGTCTTTTCGGGCCTCGGGCAAGTAGCCGGCCCGCAGCGTCAGCTACCCGAGGCTCGTCGGCGGGCGCTCGAAAAGCTGTGGATGGACGTGTGCACCAATTTTCACGCGAAAACCTGCTCCATCGACGGCGAGCAGACGACTTCGACGGCGCCGGTCGCCACCGCCGCCGTGCCGGTCGTCGCATTCGGCGACGTAACCACCGTGGTCCCGAGCCGAGAAGGCGGAGCGCCACCGACCGAGATCGTGTCCGTTCCCAGTTCGGTTCTCTTCGAGCCGGACACGGATGTACTCGTACCCGGAGCGAAGACCGTGCTGCGGGAGATAGCAACGAGATTCGCACGTGAAACACGAGCGACCGCTGTCGGGCACACCGCGACCCACGGACCGCGTGACACGGCAATCGAACTGTCGAAAGCTCGGGCTGAACGAGTCGTCGGCGAACTGGTTGCGCTAGGTGTAACGCGCTCCGCCTTCACTGGTGTCACAGGCGTCGGCTATGACGCCCCGATCGAGCCTGATCTCGATAGCGCAAATCAGTTGATCCCTGGCGCTGCCGAGCGAAACAGAGTTGTCGTACTCACATTGACCGGACCGGTGACCAAATGAACATGACATTGAACGTCAAGATGAACCAACTCCCACGGTTGAGCCTGTGGTTCTGGATCCGTCACCCGATCCAGGCGTACTGGATCATGTTCCTTGTCCGCGAGGCGTTTCGGCAGAACCAGATCGAGCGGGACCCGAACTCGCTGACGAACGGGGAAAGAACTGCGGGCAACCGCGCTATCGAAATGAGCAGAAAGCAAGCCAAACAAGCACTGCGAAAGATCAACCTGTTACACAAGCGGCAGCAGGCCGCGCTCGATGCCGCGAAGCGCGAACGGCGCCTGGCCACAGAGCTGCACGACCGCCTGTGCACTCCACCGACACGGACGAACTCGATCGTGATCCCACCGCTCCCCCTGGCCGAGGCACGCAGTCTTCTCGCCGAACAGCGAGCCAAGGTGAAGGCGGACATCGAGCGTGGTGGTACCCGACATCTCGACTCGCCGTCAAAGGTTCGTAGGGCGACGGCCTACGGTCTGCTCGGGGTGGACATCATCGCTCTGTTCTCCGTCTTCAGCACGGTCTTCAACGTCGACCTCAGCGCTCCGGAGCTCAAGGACCTCGCGATCACAGGCGGGTTCTCGGCCATCGCAGCACTGGTGCTCGGCCAGCTCGCGCACTCGACAGGCCACCAGGTGTGGCAGTCGAGAGTCACCACGAACGAGCTGGACACCCCTCAGCGGGACGATCCTGGGCAAGACGAAGGAGAACAAGGTGAACAGCAGCAGGCTCTCACCGCAACGAACGGTGAGTTCCCGGCGCCCCGACTGATGCTGAAAGCCAAGATGGTCAGTCTCGGCGTGGTCAGCGTCCTCAGCGGATTCTCGATTCTCACCCGCGTGGTCGAGGAAGCGGAAAAGATCCACCAGCCGTTGCTCGGCTGGGTGCTCGGGCTGCTCGTCGCCGCCGCGGCCATCGTCGCCCCGTGGCTCGTGGTGATCGATGAAATGAGGTCCGGTTCCGTGGAGACTCGCACGATCGACGCCTTGACCAAGATGGTTCAGGATCTTGATTCACAGAGCTCGACGTACACCGACAACGCCGCCAAGAGCGAAGCCGAGGCGGCGAACTGCCAGAGGGAGGCCGAAGGCATCCGTGACGAGGTCGCTCTGGAGGACACTCCAGCCGCCAATGGCGCCCAGAAGGTCATATATATGGCCCGGAGCATGCATGGCGCGGCAGGCCACATCGCGGCCGAGCCGGACGAGTCGGCGGGCCGCACCGAACTGGGCGACTTCTTCAGGCCTCCTTCGAACGTCCTGAACGATGCATTGAGCAGAATGAAGCCGGCAACCTGACTGCCTTGCACTACGGAGAGCATCAGCCACAATCGAAAGTGCGCCGTGATCCTGGGGAGGCCGGAGGATCCCAGGGGCGATCTTCGCGAATGTCCGGACGGCGCGTCGGACTTGTCGCTACAGTCCCCCAGGTCCGATCGAACTGGGGGTTCGAATGAGGAAATTCCTCACCATCGGTCTGTCCGCGCTGCTCACGATGAGCACCGCGGCGGCCGTCAGTGCACCGGCGCATGCCGCTTCGCAGCTCGACTTCGGGGCTTGCCCGGCGGATGTCGCTCAGGCGTACCCGGCACTGAAATGCGCGACGGTCAACGTCCCGCTCGACTATTCGCGGCCGTTCGGCGCGCGGATGGACGTGCTCGTCTCGAAACACACCAGTACCGACCCGGCGAAGCGACGGGGCGTGCTGTTCGTCAATCCCGGCGGCCCGGCGGGTTCGGCGGTGATGCAGGCGGGCAAGTTGTCCCTTCCGGACGCGACCGGGTACACCCGGCTGCCCAAGGAAGTGCTCGAGGCCTACGACATCGTCGGCCTCGATTCCCGCGGCACCGGCCACAGCCGGCCGCTCAGCTGTGTCGGCGAGGACTACTGGCGTCAGCTTCAACCCGACCCCGACCGGCCCGAGGAGCGGGACAAGAGCTGGGAGCGCTGGAAGGCGTTCGCCCGCTCGTGCGCGGAGAAGAACGGCGACCAGCTGAAGTCCACCGGCAGCCGCAACGTCATCCAGGACATGGACCGCGTCCGCACGCTGCTCGGCGAGGAGAAGATCAGCTACCTGGGTTATTCCTACGGCACCTACCTCGGCAGCGCGTACGCCGAGCGGTATCCGGACCGGATCGACCGGATGGTCCTCGACAGCTCGATGAACCCGGTGGAACCGCAGATGTGGTACGGGAACTCGACCGGTCAGGTCACCGCCGGAGTGGCCCGCGAACACGCCTACCTGAGCTGGATCGCCCAGTACGACAACGTGTTCCACCTCGGCAAGACCCACGCCGAGGTGAACGCGGCCTGGCAGAAGCTGCTCGGCGACTTCCGGAAGGCGCCGCGCGGGCCGTTGAAGAACGTCGGCGCGGTGGAGCTGTTGGACGTCTACATCGCCAATCTCTCGCACGAGCTCTACTGGGAGCCCCTCGCGAAGGCGATGGCCGACTACGTCCTGCGCGGTGACGATCGCGCCGTGCTGGACTGGGCGACACCGTCGGGTGGAGCGGCGGGCGAGAGCTTCATCGCGGGCATGATCTCGATCGCCTGCGTCGACTCCGACGCGCCCACGGACCGGACGAAGATCGAACGCGACTTCGGCGAGCTGGCCAAGACCAGCGATTTCGCCTGGTACAACGTGTCGATCCCGTCCGCGTGCGCCAACTGGCCGGTGCATGACCAGCGGATCGTGCCGTCGGGGAAGAACCTGCCGCCGATCCTGGTCTTCGGCGTCGAGGGAGACTCCGCGACGCCGTACGCGAACACGGTCGCGATGCACGAGCGACTGCCCAGTTCGGTGCTGGTGACCGAACGCGGCGCGGGCACCCACTGCGTGTTCGGCGGCCATCCGGCGATGGTCAACCGGGAGGCGCAGCGGATCGGCAAGGAATACCTCGTCGACGGCCTGCTCCCGAACGGTGATCTCGACATCGCGCCGCATCCGCTGCCGGTGCCGACGGCGGGAACCTCGGCGGCCGCGCGGCCTGCCGTCGTTTCGCAGCACTCGTGACACCCGCCGGCCCGTCCCGGCTTCTCGCCGGGGCGGGTCGGCCTCGCGAGGACCGCCCGCGGCTTCCGTGTCAGCGTCTCCGCCTGCTCCTCTTCCACCCTTCCGCGGCCCGTTTCACCAGCTTGCCCATCCCGGCGATGATCACCGTGACCACGGTCAAGACGGTGGCGAAAACGAGAGAGAAATAAAGGTCGCTGACGCCGAACGGCAAAGTCGTCGCGAAAAAGGTGCCCCAGATGATCGCCAGCACACCCAGGGTCTCCGCGAATCGCTTCATCACGGAGCACACCTCCACCGGGGTCAGGCCCGCGCGGCGAAGTACGCGGTGACGATCCTGATCTTAGTCGGCGGAGGGAACTCGGCGTTGTCGCCGCTGAGGCCTCCGACCAGCGCGGTCCACACGGGGCCCGACCGCTGGACGGGTCCGTCGTCCTGTTTTCCCACTACGTAGAACGACTCGCTGCCACAGTCGTAGTAGCCGACGTAGTCGTCCGCGCGTCCTGGCCATGATCCGCCGTTGCGGAGCCGGCACCGCGCGCCGGTGGCCAGCTCCAGTCCCCACGGCAAGGGTTCCGCCTCCGCGGCGATGGTGCCGACCTTCTCCGAGGTCTTCATCCGCCTGAGCGACTTTTCCCACGGTGTGGTCCCGCAGAGCAGAGTGGCGCGATTCGGGGTGGTCCAGCAGACATCCGCGCCCGCGGCGGTCGAGCCGCAACTGACCACCCCCGGTGACACGGAAGCGCGCGAAGCGAAACAGCCGGTGATCTCGAGATCGCCCGAATCTTCTGTGACGGTGAAGCCCGGGGCCGGGTCACCCGAGGCGGTCACGCCCACGACGTTTACCACCGTCGTCGGGGTTTGTGGTCGCGGGTCGACGAAGTCCGCACCGACGGAACTGGGCGGCGCGGAGGTGGCGGGCGGCGCGGCGGTCCCGATCGCTGCCGGTTCCTCACCGCTCAGCGACCGGAACACGAAGATCCCCGCCGCCGCGAGCAGGACCACGATCACGACGATCCACAGCGCTCGAACGTTCATGGCGTCTTCGCGATCTCCGCGACCAGCGCCCGGATGTCGCCGGGAGAGCATTCGCTCAGGCCGGAGTTGGAGGACGATTCGTCGATCACCGTGCCCGGTGGCGACGTCGAGCACGAAAAGGATCCCGGGCGCATACTCGGCGAAACCGCGAGGCGCGCGAACTTCCCGGCGCTCACCCGGTCGAAGCCGTCGCGGTTTCCGTTGAGTGGCAGGGAAACGGTCTCCACCTGAGCACCGGTGGCGACGTCGGCCACGATCCGGCCCGAGTAGCTGTGCCCGAGGTCGCCGAGCAGATGCAGTTCGACGTTCCCTTGTTCGCCGGGCGCCAGGTTGAAGGCGAACGGCTTCGTGCCGTGGGAGTCGTTGTCCACCTGTTGGGCCTGCGGATCTTGATCGAGTTTCAGGTGGAGGACCGCCGTGTCCGCGTTGCCGCCGTCGGGACACACGAACCGGATGACCGGCTGGGGATCGTACTTGCGCAGGTCCGCGGCCCGCACGTTGCTGACCGCGAGCATCGCGCCGTCCTGCGCGGTGTTCCTGAGGGAAACCCGCTGATACGGGGGAACCTCCTTGCCGGTCTTGCGAAGCCACTCGATCACTGGCTCCGAGCAATAGCCGTTGACCCCCGCCGGCATCTCCTCGAAGCGCGCGTCCAGCGGCAGGACGTATTCGGTGACGCCGCGTTTGTTGATCGGCTCCATGGTGAGGCTGGCGGGTTTGGTCTCGCTCTTGAAGAGGTCGGGAGCCGGGCCGGTCACCGCCACGGCCAGGCTCGCGCCCGCGACCGCCAGACTCGCGACGGCGGCCGCCGGGCTCTTCATGACCTTGCCCAGCCCGGTTTGCCGCGACTTCGACGTCTTCTTGCGACGGTTCGCGGGTTTCCTACCAGCCACACGCCCTCCCAGACCCGGCACCACCGTCGTCGATCCTGCTGACAGTCGACGGTCGAGCCTGGGCCGTTACACCGGGGAGGGCGCCCGCGCGCTCAGGCGGAGCAGCCGGGTTTGACCCGACCGGCCGAGTCGCGCAAGGCCGAAGGGGCGCAAAAGGAGATTTTTCCGAGCCCGAAGAATTGCGGTGCTCGATGCCGATTAATCGCCGGGTCCGAAACGTGGTTTCACACCGATTTCACGCGGCGCTCTTTTACCGCTCTTTACCGCGGATGGACAACATCGTGTTCACCCTGCCGTCATCATCCTCCAGCCTGCGATCCCGGCGCGCGGTAGCTCCTCGACCAGGCTGCCCGGAGAGCTCAGTCCCGTCAAGAAGAGCCCTTGGACACCGCCGTGACCCGAACGGTGACGGTATTCGAGTTCACCGAGTCGGCAGTCGAACACCCCAGCGAGCGGGAGCACCCGATTGCAAGTCGCCGAACTTGACAAGTTCACACACTGGATTGAATAGTGGAAAAGGTTTGACATGATCCGAAGTGCTCTGGGGGCTAGAAGATGTTGAACTGGCACAAGGAAAAACAGGCGGACGGCGCACAGATACCCGTGGCCAGACGGGAAAGTGACTGGGTGGCGGCCGGCTCGGATCCTCCGTTGGGCGAGGTCGTCGAGGTACCGCTCGACACGCTGTGCGCCGAAGACTCCCCGAGGGCGGCGGGAGTCGATCTCGCCCACGCCCGGATGCTCGCCGAAACGGACGCCCCGCTGCCGCCGATCCTGGTGCACCGTCCCACGATGCGGGTGATCGACGGGCTGCACCGGCTCCAGGCGGCCAAACTGAAGAACGCCGTCGCGATCGACGCGCGGTTCTTCGACGGGGACGATCAGGCCGCCTTCATCCTCGCGGTGAAGTCGAACATCACCCACGGCCTGCCGCTCTCCCTCGCCGACCGCAAGACCGCCGCCCGCCGGATCCTCGAAGTCCGCCCCCAGTGGTCCGATCGCGCCATCGCCGCGGTCACCGGCCTGTCCCACAAGACGGTCGGCAAGGTACGCCGTTCGACTGGGGAAGTTCCCCAGCCGAACGCCCACATCGGCCGCGACGGACGCGTCCGCGCGCTGGATCCGGCCCAGGGCAGGCGGCGCGCCCACGAATTGATCGCGAGCAACCCCACCGCCTCGATCCGCGAAATCGCGCGCGGTGCGGGCGTTTCCGTCGCGACCGCGCACGACGTCCGGCACCGGCATCGCCGCCGCGAGGAACCGGCACGCACGGTGACGAGGCCGCGCCCCCGGCAGGCCGACGCCGTCGACCTCGCGAGCGCGCAGATCGCCGACAACCAAGCGGCGGTGGAACGGCTCCGCTCCGACCCCACCATCCGCTACACCGAATCGGGACGGACCCTGGTTCGGTTGCTGGACGGGCATCTGAACGACCGTGATCAGTGGGATCAGGTCGCCAGGAACATCCCCGAACACCGGCTGGAGTTGATCTCCGAACTCGCCAAGGCGCGAGCGGAGGATTGGCGGCAGTTCGTGGAACTGCTGCAGAAGCGCCGTCGCTGAACCGACCGGGCACCACCGGATCTCTTGACCTGAAGGGGACTTTCCGCATGAGGAAAGTCCCCTTCTTTTGTGCGCGTTCCCTGTGCCGCGAACGGCCGAGGAATTCGGAAAAACCGGTGACGCGGACTGTTGCGAACCGTAGGCGGCTCGGGTCAGAATAGTGCGAACTCGCCCGCACTGACGGGCATCTGGGGCACGTCGGCAGGAATCACCGGAAACCGCTGATCCACTTTTCGCCGACCTCACCCGCAGTGAAAACACTATTCCGGACTCGTCTGCATGCCCTCATCCGGCGCAGATTCGATCAAAGGGGAAACATGAACGCGGTAGACGCGCGGGCGGAACTACGTCAGCAGATCTTCTCCCTCCTGTCCGAAGTCGCAGGCGGCGTTCTGGAAAACCAGACCATCGAGGCGGACACCGAGTTTCCCGAGACGGGCATGAGCTCGATCGAGTACCTGGCGCTCATCGAGAAGATCGAAACGAAGCTCGACGTGTTCATCGACCTCGAAGAGAACGAGGATCTGACCACTGTGGACAAGTTCTGCGACTACCTGCTGGAACAGGTGCCCTCGGCCTGAGCCGGCACCGTCGTCCGCCGACAGCGAATTCCTCCACAGACAAGGGATCACCATGGACACCAAGGCATTCGGCCTCTTCCTGCCCCCGTTCCACGACCCCTCGGTCAGCCCCCACGCGTCGCTGCACCGCGACATCGAAGTGTGCGGCGTCGCCGACGACCTGGGTTTCGACGAGATCTGGCTCGGCGAGCACCACTCCAGCGGCTGGAGCACGCTCAGCTCCCCGGAAATGCTGATGGCGGCGCTGGCGCGGGAAACCCGCCGCATCCGGTTCGCCACCGGCGTGATCCCGCTGCCCTATCACCACCCCCTGCATGTCGCGGAGCGGATCGTGCTGCTCGATCACCTCAGCGCTGGCCGGGCGATCCTGGGCGTCGGAACGGGCACCTACGTGCACGACATGGAGATGATCGGGGTGGATCCGGCCTCGGTCCGCGATCATTTCCGCGCCGCGCTGGGCACGGTGCAAGCGCTCCTCAACGGCGAGACGGTCAACACCACGACTCCGTGGTTCACCGTGAAGAAGGCCGTGCTTCAGCTCCAGCCGCTCAGGGGCCCTGGCGCCATCGAAACCGTTGTCGCGTCTTCGCTGAGCCCGGCCGGTATCGAACTCCTGACGGACACCGCGACGACCCCGACCGTCCACGTGGCACCGCCGTGGGGTTCCATCCGGCCCGGGATGGACCCGGATCCGGTCGGCGCGATGATCGAGCGGGTCGAGTCCTATCGGAACAAATCCGCGGGCGGCACCCGGATCCGGTGCAACGTCTTCGTCCACGTCGCCGACTCCCCCGCCGCCGGTGTCGAAGAACTGCTGGAGGGTTTCTCCGCGCTGCGCCGCGGCCTGTACCGGAACACCCTGGGCATGCCCATCCCGGACTCCCCGGTCGCGCACCGCAAGACCCTGCAGAACCTCGTCGACACGGGCGGGTTCATCGTCGGGGACGCCGCGACCTGCGCCGAGCGGATCCGCGACCTGATGGATCGTGTCGGCGACCCGGTCTCGCTGAACTTCTTCGTCCCCCGGTGGGTCTCGCACCGGGCGACCCTCGATCAGCTGACGACGATCGCGCACGAGATCGTGCCCACCCTCGTCGGCGGGTTCGAGGGCACTGCGGAGTCCATCCGGCTCACTTCCGAAGAAGCCGCCCGCCAATTGAAGTCCCGGACCGAACTGGTCGGCAACGGAGGCGACAAATGAGTCCCACGAAGGTAAGTCTCGACTTCAGTTCGGACGAATTCCTCGCCGACCCCTGGAACATCTACAAGGAACTCCGGCGATCCGACCCCGTGCACTGGTCGTCGGCCTTCAACGCCTTTCTGATCACGCGGTTCGAGGACGTCCAGGAGCTGCTGTCGGATCGGCAGGTCGGCAGCGGGTTCCCGATGCGCAGCAGCCGCCGGTTGTTCGGCCGGACGCTGCTCGACACCGACGGCCCGCGGCACCGTGATCTGCGCAAGCTGTTCATGCCGCTGTTCGCGGGCGGTTCGGTGAAACGGCTGCGCACCGAGATCCTCGTCCCCGCGGTGGACCAGGTGCTCGACTCGATCGAGGCCGAGATGGGGTCCCGGGACGAGGTCGACGTCGAGTTCATGGAGCGGGTCGCGGTCGGGGTGCCCTACGCGATGGTCACCCGGCTGTTCGGCCTGCCGCCGGAGGACGCGGCGTGGCTGCGTCCCCGGGTCCTCCCGCTGGCGGGCGCGATCGAGTTCCCGGCGACCTCGCTGGACTCGGCGCTCACGGCCAAGGCGGAGCTGATCGAGTACCTGAAGGACAAGCTCGCCGCCCGCGCCGACGGCGACCGGATGCCGTTCCTCGACCTCGTCTTCCCGCCGGGCGAACCGGTCGACGAGTCCATGCTGGGCACGGCCACGCTGTTCCTGTTGGCCGGCACCGAGACGAGCGTCGCCACCATCGGAAAGATCATGTACGCCGTCCTGGCGCACGACGTCGAGCTGTCGACGCTGGCGGACAAGGACTACCGGACCCAGGTCGTCCGCGAGACGCTGCGGTGGGAACCGCCGAGCCACACCATCCTCAGGTACGCGACCACCGACCTGAACCTGCACGGGGTGGACATCCCGCGCCGGTCCGCGCTGCTGCTGTCCCTGGGCAGCGCCAGCCGCGACGAGAACGCGTTCGAGGACCCGGACAGCTGGCGCCCGGACCGCACCGACCAGCGGCTGCTGGCGTTCTCGGCGGGCCCGCACACCTGCTTGGGCATCCAGCTGGCCCTGGCGGAGTTCGACACGCTGTTCGAGCGGTTGTCGCACCGGTTCGGCGGCGTCCGGCTCGGCGGTTCGCTCGACGGCATCCGGCAGGGTTTCTGGCGGCTGCGGGAGCGGGGCCACATCTTCCGGCGCCCCGACCACCTTCACGTCCGGCTGGAGCGCAAGGCCGATGCATGACGCACTCACGGCCCCCTACGACCTGAAGACCGGGCTCGCGGCCGAGACCTCCGAATACAACCGCGCGAAGCTGGTGCTGGCCGCCTTCGCGGTCACGCTGTGCCGGTGGACCGCGGCGGACGAGGCCGCGATCTCGGTCGCGGGCAGGGTGATCCGGGTCCGGGTCGACGACCGGGCGCTCGTCGGCGGCTTCCTGGAGTCGGTCCATCCGATCGGCGTCGTCGAAGACGGGCCGGTGGATCTCGTGCTGTCCTCCCTTCACAAGGATCTGCGGTCCGGGGAGGTCCGCTTCGTCACCGAGGTGCCGGACGCCGCGCACGGGTTCGTCGCCGACGTCGCCACGGCGGTGGACGAGCTGCTCTCCTTCGACGGTCTCCTCGAAGACGTGCGCTGCATCGCGCCGGAACGCCGCCGGATCCTCGACGCGCTGGCAGGCGAAGACACCCCTGACGCCGACATCGAAACCCTGTTCCTGGAGCAGGCGCGGCTCCGCCCGAGGGAGGTCGCGGTCCGTGACGCGGGCGCCGAGCTGACCTACGGGCAGCTCGCCTCGGCCGCCGATCGGTACGCCGAGGTGCTGCGGCGTGCCGGGGTGCGGCCCGGTGACACGGTGCTCGTCGCGACCCGGAGGTCCGTCGGCGAGATCGTGGCGCTGCTCGGGATCATCCGGGCGGGCGCCGCCTACGCGGGATTCGACGACGACGCGCCCGAAGCCCGGTTGGCGAGGATCATCGGCAAGCTGGCCCCCGCGGCCGCCGTGGTCGACGCCGCCGCGGCGGGCCATCCCGCCTTGAGTGACCTCACCCGTGTCGATTCCTGGCTCCCCGGGGAAGAAATCGACGCGGACGCGGAGCCGCCGTCTCCCGGCCACGACGATCCACAAAGGACCGCGTACGTCGCGTTCACCTCCGGATCCACCGGTGAACCGAAGGGTGTCGTCGTCCCGCATCGCGCGGTGACGCGGCTCGCGCGGACGACGGAACTCCGCACGCGTCCCGGTGACCACGTGCTGCGGATGGCGCCGCTGGCGTTCGACGCGTCGACGTACGAGATCTGGGTGACGTTGCTCAACGGCGGGACGCTGGAGGCCTTCCCCGGACGGCTCCCGTCGGTGAGGAAGCTCGAAAAGTTCTTCACCGAGCGGAAGATCTCGGTCGCCTGGCTGACCGCCAGCCTGTTCCGGCTGGTCGTCAAGTCCCGGCCGCAGACGCTCGCCGGGCTCCGCTGGCTCCTGAGCGGCGGTGAGGTCGTCCCCCACGACGCGGCGGCGCGGGTGCTCGGGTCCTACCCCGGGCTGGTGATCACGAACGGCTACGGGCCCACCGAGAACACCACGTTCACCACCACGCACACCGTGCGGGACAGCACGGAGATCACCGGTCCGCTCCCCATCGGCAAGCCGATCGCGGGCACCAAGGTCTTCGTGCTCGACCGGAACGCCCGGCTCGTCCCGCCGGGTGCGATCGGTGAGCTGTACACGTCCGGATCGGGGCTGGCCGACGGCTATCTCGACGACGAGGCCGAAACGAACGAACGGTTCGGCCACTTCTCGCCGGACGTGGACGAACGCCTGTATCGCACCGGCGATCTGGTCCGGCTCGACCCGAACGGCGACGTGCTCTTCCTCGGCCGCGCGGACAAGCAGATCAAACTCGACGGCCATCGCATCGAAACCGAGGAGATCGGCGCCATCCTCGCCCGTCACCCCGGCATCCGCGACGCCGTGATCGTGGTCGCCAGGCAACCGGGCCAAAGCCCCCAGCTCGTGGCGGCCATCGTGGTGAACCCCGGCGAGGACACGGAACCCCGTTCCCTGCGGGCGTTCCTGGCACAGCAGCTCCCGAGCTACGCGATACCCGCCCTGTGGGTGGTCGTCGACGAAATCCCGCTCACCCGCAACGGGAAAGCCGACGAAAAGGCCCTGATCGAAGCCGCGACGGACCGCGAGGCCGCCGCCCGACGAGCGAACGCCGGATGAAGGAGAAATCGATGAGGTTGTCGCTCGGGCAGGAGCGGCTCTGGCTGGTGCAGCAACTCGACCGGACCAGCGCCGCGTACAACATTCCGATCGTCTTCCGGTTCCACGACGGCGTCGACTTCGAGGCCCTCGACCGGGCGCTCGGCGCGCTCGTCGAGCGTCACCCGGTGCTCCGGTGGCGGTTCGTCGTGGACGGATCGGGCACCCCCACCGCCGTGCCGGCGCCGGACTTCCGGATCCCGGTGGCGCGGCGGACCGCGGGCCCCGGCGAGCACGAGTGGCAGAAGCACACGGCCGACCTGGTCAGCGAACCGTTCGATCTCGCGGCCGCGCCGCCCATCCGCGCGATGGTCGTCGAATGCGCCGACGGTTCGGCGGTGCTGTGCCTGGTGAACCACCACATCATCACCGACGGCCGGTCCATCCAGATCGTGACCGAGGACGTCGTCACGCTGTACCGGTCGGAGACGCCCGCGGCGCTCGATGTGACCTACGAGGAGTTCGTCGCGGCGCAGCGCGCCGGCACCGGCTCCGTGGCGGACCACCTCGGCTACTGGCGGCGGGAGCTCGACGGTTTCCAGCCGCTGCGGCTGCCGACGGACAGGCCTCGTTCGGGCAATCCCGGTTTCGCGGGCGACCACGTCGATTTCGAGCTCCCCGCCGAGCTCACCAAGGCCTTCTCCGCGTTCGCCCTGCGGAACCGGTGCGCGCTCTCCAGCGCGGTGGCCGCGGTGTTCCAGGCGCTGTTGTCCCTCCATTCAGGACAGGAGGACATCACGATCGGCACGGTGCTGGCCGGTCGCGACGACCGCCGGTTCGCCGACGTCCTCGGCTTCTTCGTGAACACCGTGGTGCTGCGCGCGCACATCACCCCGTCGATGACGTTCCGCGAGCTGCTGAAGGTGGCCCGCACGAAGATGGTCGACGCCTACGCGCATCAGCAGGCGCCGTTCGACCAGGTGGTCGCGGAGGTCCGGCCCGAACGGGACGCCGGGCGCAACGCGATCTTCGACGTCGTGGTCGTCCACAATGGAGAGATCCCGCCTTCCGGCGAAAGCGAGATCTCCAGCGTGCCGTGGGCGGGCGTGGCCACCCGGTTCGATCTGGAGCTCGTCACCCACGTCCAGGACGGCAAACTGCACGGCTCGCTGGTCTTCCGGTCCAGCCTCTTCGACCGCTCCACCGCCACCCGGCTCGTCGGCCGTCTCGTCCGGCTCGTCGAGCACACGCTCCAGCACCCCGACGAGCCGATCTTCGAAGCCCTGCGCGGGCAGGTCGACTACTGGCGGAAGCAGCTCGACGACGCCCCCGCCGCGCTGGAGCTGGCCACGGACCGCGCCCGCCCGCCGATGGCGTCCTACCGCGGCGATTCGCTGTCCTTCACCGTGGATCCCGGTGTCGCCGACGACCTCCGCGGTGTGAGCGAACGCCACGGCGTCTCCCTGTTCACGACGCTGCTGGCGACCTTCGACGTGGTCCTGTCCCGCTACGCGCGCACCACCGACGTGCTGGTCGGAACGCCCACCACCCGCCCGGAAGGGCCGATCGGGTTCGACGCCAAGACGCTGGTGCTGCGCACCGATCTGTCCGGCGACCCCACCTTCCCGGAACTGCTGGGCCGCGTGCGGGAGACGACGCTCGGCGCGTACGCGAACCAGGACGTCCCCTTCGAACGGCTCGTCGAGGAACTGGTGCCCCGCCGGGACTTCAGCCGCAACCCCCTCACCCAGGTCGCCTTCCGGCTGGTGGACGTGCCGCTGCCGGAGGTTCCGCCGTCCGGCACGGAAGCGGAACCGCTCGACCTCGAATGCCTGGTGTCGGACCGCGACGGCGTGGTGGAAGCGCGGATCGACTACAACGCCGCCTTGTTCGACCGGGTCACGATCGAACGGTTCACCGGGCACCTCCGGCACCTGCTCGCGTCCGTCGCGGCCGACGCGGAGCGGTCACTGTCCGCGTTGCCGATGATGAGCGACCCGGAAATCCGGATGCTGACGGAAGACTGGAACGACACGACCACGACGTTGCCTTCCCCGGCGACGGTGCCCGCGCTGTTCGCCGAACAGGTCCGCCGTCGTCCGCGAGCGACAGCCCTGGTCTGCGGCGAGGACGCCCTGACGTACGCGGAACTCGACATCCGGTCCAACCGGCTCGCGCACCGGTTGCGCTCGCTGGGCGCCGGTCCCGGCGCCGTCATCGGGGTGTGCCTGCCGCGTTCGGCCGGCGTGATCACCGCTTTGCTCGCGATCCTCAAGACCGGCGCCGCGTACCTGCCGATCGATCCCGAGTACCCCGAGGAGCGCCAACGGCTCCTGCTAGCCGACGCCGGGGCCAAACTGGTCATCACCACCGATCTGACCGGCGATCCCACCCTCGACGAGGAACCGTCGACCGCGCTCGAACCCAGGATGGGGCCGCGGGATCTGGCCTACGTCATCTACACCTCGGGCTCGACCGGACGTCCCAAGGGCGTCGAGATCGAGCACCGGTCGATCGTCCGGCTCGTCACCGGGCTGCCGGAAGGCATCCTCGGCCCGGACGAAGTGGTGCTGCACGCCTCGGCGATCTCCTTCGACGCCGCCACTTTCGAGATCTGGGGCGCCCTCCTGACCGGCGCCACCTGCGTGATCTCCACCGAGCGGGTCCTCACGGCCCGGCCGCTGGCGAACGCGATCACCCGGCACGGCATCGGCACGGCCTGGCTGACGTCGTCGTTGTTCAACCACATCGTCGACGAGGACGTCACGGCGCTGACCGGACTCCGCAAGCTGCTCGTCGGCGGCGAAGCGCTGTCCGTCACCCATGTCCGGCGCGCCGTCGACGCTCTACCGGGTACTCGGTTCTTCAACGGCTACGGGCCCACCGAATGCACCACGTTCGCGACCTGCCACCCCATCCCGGTCCCGGTTCCGGCCGGGCTCACCGGTGTCCCCATCGGCCGCCCGCTCGGCAACACCCGCGTGTACGTCCTCGACGAGCAGGGCAGGCTCGCCCCGACTGGAGTGCCGGGGGAACTGCACGTCGCCGGGGCCGGTGTCGCGCGAGGCTATCGAAAGCAACCGGGGCTCACCGAGGAACAGTTCGTCCCCAACCGCTTCGACACCACCAGCGACCGGCTGTACCGGACCGGGGACATCGTCCGTCACAACACCCAGGGCGACATCGAGTACCTCGGACGCGTCGACGACCAGGTCAAGATCCGGGGTTTCCGCATCGAACCCCGGGAGATCGAGACGACCCTTCTGTCCACTGAGGACATTTCGCAGGCCGCCGTCGTCGTCCGCGAAGACTCGTCCGGGCAGAAGAGCCTTGTCGCCTACCTCAAGGTCTCGGGTGTTCTCGACGAGACCTCTCTGCGTGCCCGCCTGCGACGCGAGCTGCCCGAGTACATGGTTCCCGCGGCCTTCGTGTCCCTCCCCGAACTTCCGTTGACCATCAACGGAAAGCTGGACACCCAGGCGCTTCCGGAACCCGAAGAATCCCGTGTGGACGAACCCGCCCCACCTCGGAACCCGACCGAGGAGGCCTTGGCCGCGATCTGGGCCCAGGTGCTCGACCGGGACACCGTCGGCAGGGACGAGAGCTTCTTCGACGTCGGCGGGCATTCGCTGAAGGCCGCCCAACTGGCCGTCCGGATCGGGGAGACACTCCAGATCGAGCTGCCTTTGCGGACCTTGTTCGAACGTCCCACGATCGCGAAGCTGGCGGAAGAGATCAACGGCGAGCGGCGGACGACCGGCGTCCGCTCGTTCGATCCCGAGGCGATGCTGCGCGACGTCCTCCCGGATCCGTTGCCACCTCGGGATTCCGGCGGGATCTCCGACGTCCTGCTCACCGGTGCCACCGGCTTCGTCGGCGCGTACCTGGTCCGCGAGTTGCTGGCCCGGACCGGCGGCCGCGTGCACTGCCTCGTCCGGGCGGCGGACGAAGACGCGGGATGGCGGCGGCTGCGCGAGAACCTCGACCGCTACGGCCTGTCCCACGAGGTCGACCACGAACGGATCACGGTAGTGGTCGGTGATCTCGCGGCACCGGGCCTCGGGCTCACCAGTGCGGCTTTCGAGCGGCTCGCGGGCGAGATCGACTTGATCTGCCACAACGGCGCCTGGGTCGACGCGCTCTCCAGCTACGACCAGTTGGCGGACGCCAACGTGGGCGGCACGGCCGAGCTCATCCGGCTGGCGGCCACCACCCGGCTCAAGCGGGTGCAGTTCGTGTCGACCATTTCCGCCGGTGAGGAGAACGGTTCCCGCAGCGGGTACGCGGAGACCAAGTCGCACGCCGAGCGACTGATCACCACCGCGTACGAACGCGGACTGCCCGCCGCGATCTACCGGCTGCCCCGGATCGTCGGGGATTCGCGCACCGGACAGGGGAACACGCGGGACATCATGCTGCGGGTGCTGCGGGTCATCCTCGAACTCGGCTCCGCGCCCGACACCGAGATCGAGGAACCGTGGATCGCGGTCGACGAGACGGCGGGCGCGCTCGCCCGGCTCGGCACCGAGCGGCAGCCGGACGGCAGCCGGTTCGTGCTGGCGAGCAGCAGGCCGGTCCGGCTCACGCATCTGGTGCGGCTCGTGCGCAGCGCCGGGACGGAGCTCACCACTCTGCCGGTGGCCGAGTGGCTCGCGTCGCTCGACGCGTACTCCCCCGAGGAGCACGCGATCCTGAAGCTGCTCTTCGAGTCCACTTCGGACACTTCCGGCGACGGCCTGCCGAGCAGCGAGTTCACCCCGATCGTCGTGCCGAGCCCCGACGACGGCGCCCTGCTCCGGTACGTCGACAGAATGCTCGTCCGGTCCCGTCCCACCGCCGAACACGAAGGGCTGCTGCGGAAATGAGCCGTGAACGTCAGAGGGACCTGTACCGGTCCATGAAACTGATCCGGGAGTTCGAAGAACGCTGTCTGGCGATGGCGATCGACGGCGAGATCAACGGCGGGATCCACCCGTACATCGGGCAGGAAGCCGTCGCCGTCGGCATCTGCTCGAACCTGACGGACCGGGACTTCATCACCAGCACCCACCGGGGGCACGGCCACGTGCTGGCGAAGGGCGCGGACCCGCGCCGTCTGCTGGCCGAACTCCTCGGCACCCTCGAAGGGTTCAACAAGGGCCGCGGCGGATCGATGCACGCGGCGGACATGAAGCTCGGCATCCTGGGCGCCAACGGGATCGTCGGGGCCGGTGGCGCGATCGCCTCCGGCGCGGCTTGGGCCGCCAAGGCGCGAGGGAACTCGGAAGTCGTCGTCAGCTTCTTCGGCGACGGCGCGATGAGCCAGGGTGTGCTGCTGGAGGCCTTCAACCTGGCCTCGATCTGGTCCCTGCCGGTCCTTTTCGTCTGCGAGAACAACATGTACGCGACCAGCCTCAAGCTCGAATCGGGGCTCGCGGGCGGCGCGGCACGGCGCGCCGAAGGCTTCGGGATGGTCGCGCGCACGGTCGACGGCATGGACGTCGAGGCCGTGGCGGGCGCCGCGGCGGAACTGATCGAAGGCTGTCGCGCGGGCCGGGGCCCGGCGTTCCTGGAATGCCGGACCTACCGGTTCTTCGGGCACCACTCCGTGCTCGAACTGCTGGGTGTCGAGTTCCGCGACCGCGACGAAGTGGCGCAGTGGCGCGAGCGGGACCCGATTCCGTTGCTGGGCGCGCGATTGGGTGCCGACGTCGTCGCCGAGATCGACGCGGCTGTCAAGGAAACCATCGACGAGGCGGTCGAGTTCGCGACGAACGCCGCGTCGCCCGAGCCGGAGGACGCACTCATGTACCTGTATGCGGGAACCGCCGCTGTCCGGCCGGGGGTGATCCTGTGAGCGGGCTGCCTTCACCGGAGAACTTCGGTTACATGCACGCGATGAACCTCGCCCTGCACGCCGAAATGAAGGCGGACGAAGACGTCTTCCTGCTCGGCGAGGACGTCGGTGTCGGCGCGAGCGGCGTCACCTCGGGGCTGCTGGACAGCTTCGGCCCGGAGCGGGTGCTGGACACGCCCCTGTCGGAACAGGCCTTCACCAGTTTCGGGACCGGCGCGGCGATGGCCGGCAAGAAGCCCGTGATCGAATACCAGATCTCTTCGCTGATCTACCTGGTCTTCGAGCAGATCGTGAACCAGGCCCACAAGTTCTCCTTGATGACCGGTGGGCAGGTTCAGATCCCCGTCACCTATCTCATCTCGGGTTCGGGGTCGAGGTTCGGCTGGGCGGGCCAGCATTCGGACAACCCGTACAGCCTGCTCGCCCACGCGGGGATCAAGACGGTGGTCCCGGGGCTGCCCGCGGACGCGTACGGACTGCTGCGGTCGGCGATCCAGGATCCCGACCCCGTGGCCTTCTTCGCGCCTTCGGCCTTGCTGGGCGCGACGGATGTGGCGTACGCGGGCGAAGAAGAGATCGTCCCGCTGGGAGAGGCGAACGTCGTCCGCGAGGGCAACGACCTGACGGTGGTGGCGGTGGGCCAGCACGTCGGCGTGGCGCTGGAGGTCGCCGAAAGTCTCAGCGACCGGGCCGACATCGAGGTCGTCGACCCGAGGACGGTCTACCCCTTCGACTGGGACTGTCTCCGCGAATCGGTGAACAAGACCGGGCGCCTGGTCGTGATCGACGACTCGAACCGCATGTGCGGGCTGGGGGCGGAGATCATCGCGACGGCGGCCGAGGAGTTCGACCTGGTGGCGCCGCCAAGGCGGGTTTGCCGTCCCGACGGCACCGTCATCCCGTACGCCCTCGCTCTCGACACGGCCCTGGTGCCGGGTGCCGAACAGCTGACGGACGCCATCAAAGCGACGTTGAAGTAAGGAACCCATGGAAACCAACGAGACCTTGGACCGCTACCAGCGGACACAAGACGGCTTCGAGGCCGTGCTCGCCGCGGTGTCACCGGAGCGGTGGGACGCGGCGTCGGCGTGCGAATACTGGACGGTGCGTGACGTGGCGGGTCACGTCATCTGGAGCCTTGAAGTCCTGCGTCACCATCTGGCAGGTCGGGAGTACACGGTGCTGAACGGGCCGGCGGGCTCCGAGAAACCCGGCGAACTGGCCGGCGATGACCCGGTGGTCGCATGGCGCGAGACGCGCGAAGGGGCGGCGGCTCTCCTCACCGGCGACGTCCTCGACCGGCCCGCCCCGGCGTGGTACGCGGCCAACCGTCCTGATGCGACTGTCACGGACTACCTGGCGCTGCTGACATTCGACACCTTGGTCCACACGTGGGACGTGGGCTCCGCGCTCGGTATCGAGGTACGGATGGAGCCCGACATCGTCAAGCCGTCGTTCTCCCTCGCGCGGCTGATCATCAGCCGGACGCCGGGCACCTTCGGGCCCAAGGTGAAGCCCGAGCCGGGCGCGGACCAGCAGACCCGGTTCCTGGCTTTTCTCGGCCGCTCGGCCTAGGCGGTCCCAAGTACATGAAGGCCCCCATCCTTGCGCCTAGCTCCGTGAAGGACCCCTTCATGTACTTGAACCGTCGCGAAGGCCCCCTCACGCGCGCCTGGGTGTGACGCGTGAGATCACTGTGGCGACTGAGGTTCCTGAGGCGATTCGATGGTCCGTGAAGGACTCCTTGAGGGACCCAGGGTCCGTGAAGGGCCCCTTCACGGACTTGCCCCGGGACCACGCCGAGAACGCATTTAGTCCTCTAGATGCGACCCGGGCTGTCCGTGAAGGCCTCCTTTCCTACCCTCAAAGTAGGCAAGGAGGCCTTCACGACCCACCCAAGTACATGAAGGCCCCCTTCCTTGCGCCTAGCTCCGTGAAGGACCCCTTCATGTACTTGGACCGTCGCGAAGGTCCCCTCACGTGCGCCTGGCGGGACGAATGAGATCACTGTGGCGACTGAGGTTCCTGAGGCGATTCGGTGGTCCGTGAAGGACTCCTTGAGGGACCCAGGGTCCGTGAAGGGCCCCTTCACGGACTTGCCCCGGGACCACGCCGAGAACGCTCCTGGGTGCGACGGGCGGCGAGCCAGACGGTTCGCGAAGGCCCAATACAAGGAAGTCCCGCTTCCTTGAGCCGTTCTCTTAAACCCATCGTACGATGACG
>NZ_JBHXJK010000080.1:0-39626 GCF_042723255.1 Amycolatopsis thailandensis | reverse complement strand
GGGCCGGGCTGAAGGGGCCTTTCACCGCATGCGACGCGGCGAAGGGAGCTTTCACCGCGTCTGATGCGGTGAAAGCGTCCTTCAGCCTCCGGGCCGCAGCCGGCGGGAGGGCGGTCCGATGAGGTCCTTCGTTCCGGATCTGATCAAGATCCTCGTCTTCGCCGTGGTCACCGTGCTGCTCACCGCGGTCCTCGGCGCCACCATCGCGAACACCAACTTCGGCGAGACCTCGGGCTACACGGCCAAGTTCACCGACGCGTCCGGTCTCAAGGAGGGCGACGACGTCCGCATCGTCGGCGTGAAGGTCGGGCAGGTCGGCGAGATCGAGGTCGAGGAGGGCGAGAAGAACTTCGCCCAGGTCCACTTCGACGTCCAGACCAGTCACCGGCTGCCGGCGTCGGTGACCGCGACCATCAAGTACCGCAACCTGGTCGGGCAGCGGTACCTCTCGCTCGGCACGGACATCGGGGACGAGAAGTCGTTGCCGCGCGGCGGGATCATCCCGCCCGAACGCACCAAACCGGCCCTGAACCTGACCGTCCTCTTCAACGGGTTCAAACCGCTCTTCCGCGCGCTGAACCCCGAGGACGTCAACAAGCTCTCCTACGAGATCATCCAGGTCTTCCAGGGCGAGGGCGGCACGATCACCAGCCTGCTCGCGCACACCGCGTCGGTCACCTCGGCCATCGCGGGCAAGGACAAGATCATCGGTGACGTCATCGCGAACCTCAACACCGTGCTCGGCACGGTCGAGAAGCGTTCGCCACAACTCGGCGAGCTGATCGACCAGACACAGCGGCTGGTCACGGGGCTGTCCGAGCAGCGACAGCCGATCGGGGACGCGGTCAAGGCGCTGGGCGACCTCACCGTCACCACCACCGGACTCCTCGCCGACGCCCGGCCCGCCATCAAGGACGACGTCGCGCAACTCGGCGCGCTGTCGCAGAACCTCGGCGATTCGGAGCAGCTGATCGACCATCTGCTGCAGGTGCTGCCGGGCAACCTGCAGAAGTTCACCAGGACGCTGAGCTACGGCAGCTGGTTCAACTACTACCTGTGCGGGATCTCCGGCAGCATCGGCATCAAGTCGCTCAACATCGAACTGCCGATCACGCCGCTGCCCGGCACGCAGCGACCGGAGAGGTGCGGGCCGTGAAGCCACTCAAGGAACGCAACCAGGCCGTGGTCGGCGGAGTGGCGCTCATCCTGATCGTGCTGGTCACGGCGACGACGTACTTCTCCGACCGGATCCCGCTGTTCGGCAGCGGGACGACGTACTCCGCGTACTTCGGCGAATCGGCCGGGCTGGCGCCGGACAACGAGGTCCAGGTCGCCGGGGTCAAGGTCGGCCAGGTCAGCTCGGTCGAATTGGCTGGCAAGAAGGTGCTGGTGAAGTTCCGGGTGAAGGACGTCAGGGTCGGCGACGCCACCGCCGCGTCGATCGAGATCAAGACGCTGCTCGGTGAGAAGTTCCTCGCGCTGACACCGAAAGGCAAGGGGAGCCAGGATCCGAACACCACGATCGGGCTCGACCGCACGCGGACGCCGTTCGAGCTCCAGGACGCGTTCCAGCAGCTTTCGGGCACGGTCGGCGACATCGACACCGCGCAGCTGGCGAAGAGTTTCACCGTCCTCTCCGACGCTCTCAAGGACAGTCCTCAGTACCTGAAGGACGCGTTGGGCGGTCTTTCCTCCTTGTCCAAGACGGTCTCCTCCCGCGACGGTGACCTGAAGACGTTGCTGGCCAACACGAGCAAGGTGTCCAAGACACTGTCCGACCGCAACGCCCAGCTGAAACGGATCCTCGACGACGGCAATCTCCTGCTCGCCGAACTGCAGAACCGGAAGGACGCGATCAGCACGTTGCTCAAGGGCACGCAACAGGTCTCCGCGCAGCTGTCCGGGCTCGTCGCCGACAACCGGCAGCAGATGAAGCCGACGCTGGAAAAACTCGGGAAGGTCACCGACATCCTGCAGCGCAACCAGGACAACCTCAACCGCAGCCTCGCGCTGATGGCGCCGTTCGCCCGCGTCGGCGCCAACGCGACCGGGAACGGGCGCTGGTTCGAGGGCTACCTGTGCGGGCTGCTGCCGCCGACGATCATCGCGGGCGCCTTCCAGGTCAACCCGGAGGGCTGCACCCCGCCGATCGCGGCGCCGAACCAGGGGGTGGGCGGACGATGAGCGGCAAACCCCGCACGGTCTACACCTGGGTCGCGTTCGCCTGCGTCCTCGTGCTGATCGTGACGGCCGGCCTGTGGCTGGTGTTCAAAGAACCCGGCGGGACGCGGATCAGCGCCTACTTCGGGAAGACCGTCGGGCTCTACGCGGGATCGTCGGTCCGGGTGCTCGGGGTGAAGGTCGGCGAGATCACCGGGGTCACGCCGCAGGGCGAGGCGGTCCGGGTCGACATGCGGATCGACGACGGTACCCCGATTCCTGCCGACGCGGGCGCCGTCGTCGTCGCGCCGAGCCTGGTGAGCGACCGGTACGTCCAGCTGACCCCGGCCTACGAGAGCGGTCCGGAAATGGCCACGGACACGGTGATCGCCAAGGAGAAGACGGCCACACCGGCCGAACTCGACGACCTCTACACGAGCCTCGACAAGCTCTCGACCAGCCTGGGACCCAACGGTGCCAACAAGAACGGCGCGTTGTCCGACGTGCTCGACACCGCGGCGGCGAACCTCGACGGCAACGGGAAGAACCTCAACACCACGGTGACCCGGCTGTCCGAACTGGCCAAGACACTGGACAGCTCCAAGGGCGACCTGTTCACCACGATCCAGAACCTGAACTCCTTCACCGGCGCGCTGGCCGAAAGCGACAAGCAGCTCAACGAGTTCTACCGCCGGGCGGCGGACGTGAGCGGGTTCCTCGCCGCGGACTCCGAAGACGTGGGCGCCGCGCTGAACTCGCTGGCGACGGCGATGGGCGACGTCGAGAAGTTCGTGGCGGAGAACAAGGACCTGCTCTCGTCCAATGTGGACAAACTTGCCGGGTTGACGAAGGTGCTCGTGGACCAGCGGGCCTCGCTCGCCGAGGTGATCGACATCGCGCCGACCGGGGCGACCAACTTCATCAACTCCTACGACGCGGCGTCCGGCACGATCGCGGTGCGGGACAACCTGAACGAGCTCACACATCCGCCGATCCTGACCGTGTGCCGCCTGATCAGCGCGAGCACGCCGAAGCCGATCCCGGACGCGCTGGGCAACATCTGCAAGCAGCTCGCGCCGGTCCTCGACGGCACGCTGAAACTCCCGTCGATCCCGCAGGTGCTCGCTTCTTTGCAGAGTGGCGAATTGCCGCCGCTGCCGCTCCCGCTGATCGACGTCATGGCCAAGGGGCTCCCGAAATGAGGCGGCAACGGCAGAAGATCGCGGGAGTGATGGCGGGTGTCCTGGTGCTCGCCGGCTGCAGTGACGGCGGTTTCTCGGGGCTGTACAACACTCCCTTGCCGGGCGGCGCCGATCTCGGCGATCACCCGTACCGGATTTCCGCGCAGTTCTCCGACGTCCTCGACCTGGTACCGCAGGCGAGTGTGAAGGTCAACGACGTCCCGGTCGGCCGGGTCGAGAACATCGACCTGGCGCCGGACACGCGTTCGGCGTGGGTGAACATGGTCGTCAACGGCGACATCGCGCTGCCCGCGAACGCGCGGGCCGAACTGCGGCAGTCGAGCCTGCTGGGGGAGAAGTTCGTCGACCTGCACGCTCCCGAAAAGCCGCAGGGAGCGCTCGCCGAGGGCGCGAAGATCCCGCTGGACCGCACGAACCGCAACCCCGAGGTCGAAGAGGTCCTCGGCGCGCTTTCCCTGCTGCTCAACGGCGGCGGGGTCGAGCAGATCCAGAAGATCAGCCACGAACTGAACGAAGCGCTCACCGGCAACGAGGCCGAGGTCCGCGGGCTGCTGTCCCAGGTGGACAAGCTGGCGACCGAACTCGACGGGCACAAGGGCGAGATCCTGCGCGCCATCGACGGCGTCGACAAGCTGTCCAAGACCCTGGTCGGCCAGACGCAGAACCTCACGAACGCGCTCGACAACCTCTCGCCGGGGCTCAAGGTCGTGACCGAGCAACGTGATCAGCTCGTCGGCATGCTCCAGTCGCTGAACACGCTGTCCGGAGTCGCGACCGAAACGATCAACGCCAGCAAGGACTCGCTGGTGGCGAATCTCCGCGCGTTGCAGCCGACGCTCAAGAAGCTGACCGAGGCCGGACAGGACCTGCCGACCGCGCTGCGGATCCTGCTCACGTACCCGTTCCCGGACTACGCGGGCAACGTGATCAAGGGCGACTACGCGAACGTCGAAGCCAAGATCGACCTGAACCTGGACACCTTCCTGGAGAACATGAACAACTCGTCGCAGCCGATCATCCAGCTGCCGGGGTCTCAGGGCACCGGCACACCCGGCGCGATCCCGTTCTCTGGCGGCGCCGCGCCGCCGGTGCTGCCGCTGCCCGGCGATCTCCCGCAGGCGCCGCAGGCCCAGACGCCTCAAGGGGACGTCCTGGGCGGCGTGCTCGGCGGGATCCTCGGGCCGATCCTGGGAGGTGGCTGGTGATCACGCGCAAGACCAGGATCCAGATGGCGGTGTTCCTCGTCATCGCGGTGGTTTCGGTCGTCTACGCGGGCGGCAAGTACGCCGGGCTGGACCGGCTCTTCGGCACCCGCGGCTACCTCGTCACCGCGCAGCTCGTGGACTCGGGCGGGATCTTCGTCAACGCCGAGGTCTCCTACCGCGGGGTCGCGGTCGGCAAGGTCTCGTCGATGACGCTCACCGAGCAGGGCGTCGACCTCGGGCTCGACATCGATTCGGGCGCGCCGAAGATCCCCGCGGACACCAAGGCCGCGGTCGCGAACCGGTCGGCGGTGGGGGAGCAGTACGTCGATCTGCTGCCCATGCACGAAAACGGGCCGTATCTGGCGCAGGGTTCCGTCATCGCACGGGACAAGACCTCGATCCCGCTCGCGCCGGACACCGTGCTGTCCAATTTGGACAAATTGGTGTCGAGCGTGAAGCCGGAATCGCTGAAGACCGTCGTCGACGAGACCTACGAGGCGTTCGCGAACGCCGGCCCGGATCTGCGGCAGCTGCTGGACAGCACCGGTTCGCTCACCGCGACCGCGACCCAGTACCTGCCCGACACCCAGGGCCTGCTGGCGAACTCGCGGACGGTGCTGGACACCCCGCGGCGCCAAGCGGACAACATCACCCAGTTCTCCAGCGGGCTCAAGACGATCGCCGCGCAGCTGAAGACGTCCGACCCGGATCTGCGGCGGGTGATCGACGAGGCGCCCAAGCTGAGCCGCCAGATCAGCGACGTCCTCGCGGTTTCGGGGACGGATCTCGGGGTGCTGTTCGCGAACACGCTCACCACCGCGCAGATCACCTCCGCCCGCACCGACGCGATCGAGGAACTCCTCGTCGCGTACCCGATCATCTCGGCGTTCTCGCGGTCGACGTCGCCGGACGGCACGGGCCATCTCGGCGTCGTGTTCAACTTCTTCGACCCGGTCTCGTGCACGAAGGGCTACGAGGGCACCAAACAGCGTCCCGCCAACGACACCACCGAAGCGCCGGTGAACACCCAGGCCTACTGCGCCGAGCCGCCGGGAAGCCCCACAGGCGTGCGAGGCTCGCAGAACGCCCCGTACGCCGGGAAGCCGCCCGCGGTCCCGGAAAAGCCGAAGCAGACCCCGCAGGCGGCGGAATCCGCCCAGTTGCCGGGAGTGCTGAACCTGCTCACCGGATCCGCGCCGGGCGGTCTGGGCGCGTTGCTGGGTGGCAAGTAGTGCTCACCCGCGCCCTCACCGTCGTCGCCGTGCTGGCGGTCCTCGCGGCCGCCTGGTCCGGCTGGTCGTGGTGGAGCGCCGCCCGGGACGACGGCCTGGCCAGGGGGCGCGAACGGGAGGCCGTGCTCGCCGCCGCGTCCGGTCAGCTCGAAGTGCTCAACACGATCGACTACCGCAGCGGGGCCCAGGACGTCGACCGCTGGCTCGGCGTCACCACCGGACGGCTCGGCAAGGACCTCACCGGCGACCGGCAGATCCAGATCGACCGGGCGAACACGAGCAAGACCGTCGCCACCGCCAAGCTCAAGCAGGCCGCGGTCACCGAACTCGACGCCACCGCCGGCACGGCGAGGCTCATGGCGGTGCTGGACGTGAAGGTCAGCACCGGCGGCGGATCGGCCGCGCCCAAGGTGAGCAGGCTGACCGTCGACTACCAGCGCGTCGAGGACGGCTGGAAGGTCAGCGCGGTACAGGCGGCGGGCTCGTGACCGGGCGCACCCCGCGGCTGCTGATCGCGATCATCGTCCTGGCCACCGGCTGCGCGGTGTGGTTCGGCCTCCAGGCGTCCTCGCTGGGCTCGGACGGCAACGCGGCGCTCGTGGACCAGGCAGCCACGGCCGAGGTCGCCGACCAGGTCGGCGCCGGGGTGAAAGCCGTCTTCTCCTACGACTACAGCAACCTGGCGCGGACCGAGCGGGCCGCGGCCGACGTGCTGACCGGCGAGGCGACCGGGCAGTACCGGGACCAGTTCGCCTCGGCGCGGAAACGGGCCGAAGAGCAGAAGCTGGTACGCACGACGACGGTCCGCTCGCTCGGCGTCCGGTCCCTGCGCGGCGACCAGGCCGAGGTGCTGTTGTTCCTCGACCAGCAGACGATCGCGGCCGGGGGAGGCGTCCCGCAGTCGACGGTTTCCCAGCTCTCGGTCACCGCGCGGCGCGTCGACGGCCGGTGGAAGATCTCGCAACTGACCGCGCTCTGAATTTCCGGTCAGGAGACGCGTTTCATGTTCGCCGCGGTGATCGCGCCGCCGGAAACGGTGTAGGAGCCGGAGAAAACGCGCGTCGAACCATCGGTCTGCCGGGCCGAGAGATCGACGTACACGGTGTTCCCGATCGTGTTCCGCACGGTGAGCGCCACCCACGAAGTCGTCGCGTATCCGTTGCTCCAGGAGGCATAAGTGCCGCCTTTCGCCAGCCGCTGACCCCCGAGATTCCACGCGGTGAGGAAATCACGCCGGTTGAGCGCGTCGTAGAAGGCGATCACCGTTTGCGCCACGGGAACCGACGGTGCGGGATAGACGGTCTGCGTCGCGGGCGGTGCGACATAAACCGTCTGCGGCGGGGCCGCGGCTACCGGTGGCTGGATCACGATCGTGTTCGGCGGAGCGGCCACCGCGACGGCCGGAGTCGCCGTTCCCTGATTGGGTACCGCGCACGCGGCCAAGGCGCCCGCCGCCATCAGTGTGATCGCCGCCCATTTCTGCGCTTCCATTTTCTCCCCTTTTCCTCGTGATACCGAGAATGCGGGAAAACGTGGGGGCGTCACTAGGGGATTTGGCCTCGTTACGAATGGTGAAAAACGCGCCGGAACCGTTATCCGATCTTGCGCGCGCGGGCCGAGGGCCACCCTCGTCTCACGCCGATCCACCGCCGGGTTTAGCGTTAGGCATGACCACTGCACCTGTCGATGTCGAGAGCGCCCGCCGCGACTACGCGGCCCTCGTCGACCGTGGCCTCTCCCTGGACATCACCCGCGGCAAGCCGTCCCCCCGCCAGCTGGACCTCGCCGACGGGCTGCTCGCCCTCCCCGGAGACGTGCGCAAGGCCGAGGACGGCACGGACGTCCGCAACTACGGCGGCCTCAAGGGCCTGCCCGAGCTCCGCCGCATCTTCGCCGGACCGCTCCAGGTCCCGGCCGAGCAGCTGCTGGCCGCGGGCAACTCCAGCCTGGAGCTCATGCACGACTCGATCGTGCAGGCCTTCCTCAGCAAGCTCCCGGGCGCCGAACGCCGCTGGGCCGACGAGCCGAGCGTCAAGTTCCTGTGCCCGGTGCCCGGCTACGATCGGCACTTCGCGCTGGCCGAGCGCTTCGGCATCGAGCTCGTCCAGGTCCCCCTCACCGAGACCGGCCCGGACATGGACGTCGTCGAGCGTCTCGTCGCCGAGGACGCCGCGGTCAAGGGCATCTGGTGCGTGCCGAAGTACAGCAACCCGACCGGCGTCACCTACAGCGACGACACCGTGCGCCGCCTGGCCACGATGACCACGGCCGCCCCGGACTTCCGGATCTTCTGGGACAACGCCTACGCCGTGCACCACCTCACCGACGTCGAGGCGCCGCTGGCCGACCTGTTCGCGCTGGCGGGAGAGGCGGGCAACGCCGACCGCGTGTTCGTCTTCGGCTCGACTTCGAAGGTGACCTACGCCGGTGGCGGCGTCGGCTTCTTCGGCGCGTCCGAGGCCAACCTGGCCTGGTGGACCGGCCTCATCGGCAAGCGGACCATCGGCCCGGACAAGGTCAACCAGCTCCGCCACGCGCAGTTCCTGCGCGACGAGGACGGCGTCCGCGAGCACATGCGCAAGCACGCCGAGCTCATCGGGCCGAAGTTCGCGGCCGTCGACGAGATCCTGACCAAGGAGCTCGGCGAATCGGGCCTCGCGTCCTGGACCAAGCCGACCGGCGGGTACTTCATCTCGCTGACCGTGCCGTCCGGGACCGCCAAGGAGGTCGTGCGGCTGGCCAAGGAGGCGGGTATCGCCCTGACCCCGGCCGGCGCGACGCACCCCTACGGCGACGACCCCGAGGACGCCGTCATCCGCATCGCCCCGACCTTCCCCGAGCTGGCCGAGGTCGAAGAGGCCATCCGCGGTCTCGCCGTCTGCGTCCGCCTCGCCGCGGCGACGAAGAACTAGTTCGAGGTCCAGGCGAAGAGTGCGTGTCGCGAAAGCCACTTTCGTAACCTTCAAGGTTGCGAAAGTGGCTTTCGCAACGTGGCTGCCGGGGGCGCCGCTCAGGCGGGCACGCGTGATCAAGGGGACGACACCCGTGCTCAGACGGACGACACGTGTGATTGGACGGACGACACGCGCACGGCCAGGGTCACGCGCCGAGCCGTCTGCCTGGACACGCGTGTCGTCCGTCTGATCACGGGTGTCGTCCGTCCAATCACGTGACATCGTCCGTGACAGGGTGGACGTATCCCGAAAACAGGTCCGAGATCTTCTCCAATCCGGGCCACGAGTGGTTCCGAACGTCCGAGTGGGTGGGTGTGCACCGCAAAGACGAGAGGAACCACTCGTGTTCGGAAAGCCTTTTGTTCGCACCCTGATATCGCGCAGTGCCGAGAACCGCACGGATCGCCGCCGGTTCTTGAAGGCCGCCGGCGCGGCGGGCCTCGGTGTCGTCGGGGCGACGTACCTCGGGGTGCAGGCCACGTCGTCCGCTTCGGCGACGGGTGAGGCCGCTGCCGCCGCGGGCGCTCCCAGTGACGCGGCCGTGCTCAATTTCGCGCTCAACCTGGAGTACCTCGAAGCCGAGTTCTACTCCTTCGCCGTCCACGGTCGCGGGCTGCCGGACGATCTCACCGGCGGCGTCGGCACCCAGGGCGGGGTGGCCGGCGGCAAGAAGGTGATGTTCCACGACAAGGCGCTGCACCAGTTCGCGAAGGAGATCGCGGGCGACGAGGTCGCGCACGTCAAGTTCCTGCGCGGCGCGCTCGGCGAGGCCGCGGTGTCCCGGCCCGCGATCGACCTCAAGGACAGCTTCACCGCCGCCGCGAAGGCGGCCGGGCTGATCAGCGAGTACCAGCAGTTCGACCCGTTCGCCAACGAGAAGAACTTCCTGCTCGCGGCGTTCCTGTTCGAGGACGTCGGCGTGACGGCGTACAAGGGCGCGGCCCCGCTGATCACCAACAAGACGTTCCTGGACGCGGCCGCCGGCATCCTGGCCGCCGAGGCCTATCACGCCGCCACCATCCGGACGTCCCTGTTCGACCGGGACCTCGGCGACGCGGCGGCCAAGATCTCCAACGCCCGCGACGCGCTCGACGGGCCCGGCGACGACGATCAGGGCATCCTGCTCGGCAACCAGGCCAACATCGTGCCCACCGACAACAACGGCGTCTGCTTCGGCCGCGGCGCCGATCGGGTGCTCAACGTCGTCTACCTGAACCCGGGCCCGGTGAAGGAAGGCGGGTTCTTCCCGAAGGGGGTCAACGGCGACATCGTCGCCAGCGGCGGCGCGTGATTCCCCTCTGTCGTGTCGCCGATTCCCCGGTACCGTCGGGTGTCGGCGACACGACAGGGGGTTCGCGGTGAAGGCAGTGATCATCGGCGGCGGCGTCTCGGGCACGGTGACCGCGATGGCGTTGCGGCGGGCCGGGATCGAGGCGAGCGTGCACGAGGCGCACGCGTCCGGCGGCGAGGACGCGGGCGCGTTCCTGACGCTCATGCACAACGGCATGGACGCCCTGCGCGCGATCGGCGCAGACGGGCCGGTGATCGCGAACTCCTTCGCCGCCGATGGGCTGGAGCTCGTCACGCCGGATGGGAAGACCGTCGATCAGCGGTCGTTCGATGTGGACGGTCTCGCCGGACCGCGCACCTTGAAACGGGCGGTGCTTTATCGCGCGCTGCAAGAGGAAGCGATCTCGCGCGGGATCACCGTCGAACGCGGGAAGCGGCTGGTCTCCGCGTCGCCGGGTGTCGCCCGTTTCGAGGACGGGACCGTCGCCGAGGGCGACATCCTGATCGGCGCAGACGGCCTGCGGTCTGTCCTCCGCAACGTCATCGACCCGTCGTGCCCGCCGCCGCGCTCGACGGGCCTCGACGTCGTCTACGGCTACACGACCGACGCGAGCGTCCCGCAGGCGCCGTCGCTGTACCGGATGATCCAGAGCCTGCACGCCTTCTTCGGCTACACGAGCGCTCCCGACGGCTCGACGTACTGGTTCGCGCGGCTTCCCTCCGCCGAAGGGGTCCGGTCCGGGCTGACCCCGGAGGAATGGCGCACGGCGGCCTTCGTCACTTTCGACGGGGAACCGTTGCCCGCGGCGGAAATCATCGAGTCGACGGGGGACGACGTCTTCGGCGGTCACTCCTACGACGTCCCCTCGACGCCGGTGTGGTTCAACGAGTCGATGGTGCTCGTGGGCGACGCGGCGCACGCGGCCTCGCCCGCCGCCGGGCAGGGCGCGTCGATGGCGCTGGAGGACAGTGTCGTGCTGGCGCAGTGCCTGCGGGATCTTCCTGACGCGCCAACGGCTTTCGCGGCCTACGAACGGCTGCGGCGGACGCGGGTCGAGAAGCTGGTGGCGAACAGCGCCGCAGTGTCGTCGTCGACGACGTCCGACCGGGACCGGAACTGGCTGTACCGGCACCACATCGACTGGGACGCCGAGATCCCCCGCATTTAGTCGGCTAAGTGCGAGCCCGCACTTAGCCGACTTAAATCGCGCTCGCCTTCGGCTACTTCTTGTACAGGGCTTCGATGTCGTTCGCGTAGTTCTTGTTCACGATGTTGCGCTTCAGCTTCAGGCTCGGCGTGATCTCCCCGCCCGCCTCGGTGAAGTCCTTCGAGAGGATCGTGAACTTCTTGATCGCCTCGGCCTGCGACACCGCGCTGTTGGCCTGGTCGACGGCTTCCTGGATCTCGGCGCGCAGCTCGGCGTCGTCGGCCAGATCCGACACGGAGGCGTCGGAAGCCTTGCCGTGCTGCGACTTCCACGACGGGAAGTACTCCTCGTCGATGGTGATCAGCGCGCCGATGAACGGCCGCTGGTCGCCGACCACCATCGCCTGGCTGACCAGCGGGCTGGCCTTGATGGTGTCTTCCAGCCCGGACGGCGCGACGTTCTTTCCGCCCGCGGTGACGATGATCTCCTTCTTGCGGCCGGTGATCTTGAGGAACCCGTCGCTGTCCAGCTCGCCGAGGTCGCCGGTGTGGAACCAGCCGTCCTCCAGCGCTTCGGCGGTCGCCTCGGCGTTGTTGAAGTAGCCGCCGAACACGACGTCGCCCTTGAGCAGGATCTCGCCGTCGTCGGCGATCCGGACCGAGGTGCCGGCGACCGGCCGTCCCACGGTGCCGACGCGGAACCCGTCCTGGGTGCCGACGCAGGCCGCGGCGGACGTCTCGGTCAGGCCGTAGCCCTCGAACACCGGGACGCCGATGCCGCGGAAGAAGTGCGCCAGCCGCACGCCGAGCGGGGCACCGCCGGACACCGCGGCGACGCACCGGCCGCCCAGCGCTGCGCGCAGCTTGCTGAACACGAGCTTGTCGAACAGCGCGTGCTTGATCTTGAGGCCCAGCCCGGCGCCGCCGGTGTCCTGGGCCTGGCTGTAGGCGACGGCGGTGGCTTCGGCGGCGTCGAAGATCTTGCCCTTGCCGTCACCGTGCGCCTTCTGCTTCGCGCTGTTGTAGACCTTTTCGAACACGCGCGGCACGGCGACGACGAACGTCGGCCGGAAGGTGCCGAGGTCGGCGACGAGATTCTTGACGTCCGACGTGTGCCCGAGGGTCACGCGCGCGCTGAGCGCGGTCACCGCGATGGCGCGGGCGAGGACGTGCGCGAGCGGCAGGAACACCAGCAGCGAGTTGCCCTGCTCCATCAGCTGCGGGAACGCGGCGATGTCGGCGCGGATCTCGGCGAGGAGGTTCCGGTGGGTCAGCTCGACGCCCTTGGGGCGGCCGGTCGTGCCCGAGGTGTACACGATCGTGGCGAGGTCGCCCGCCTTCACGGTGCGGCGGCGCTCGTGCAGATCGTCGTCGCTCAGCTCGGCGCCCTGCGTGGTGAGAGCGTCGACGGCGGGCTTGGCGGCCTCGATCTGCCAGGTGTGCTCCAGCGTGCCGAGGCGTCCCTTGACGGATTCGAGCGTCGCGAGGTGCTCGTCGGTCTCGACGAACACGCCCTTCGCGGCCGAGTCCGAAAGGATCCAGTGGACCTGCTCGGCCGAGGAGGTGTCGTAGATCGGGACGGTGACCGCGCCGGCGGCCCAGATCGCGAAGTCGATCAGGGTCCATTCGTAGCGGGTCTTGGACATGAGCCCGATCCGGTCGCCCGGTGCGATGCCCGCCTTGGCCATTCCCTTGGCCACGGCCAGAACCTGGGCGGCGAAATCCTTGGCGGTGACGTCCAACCAGGTACCGTCGACCTGGCGGCGGAAACTCACGACATCGGAGAACCGCTCGGCGTTCGCCCAGACGACGTCCGCGAGGTTCTCGTCGTCGGTCACCGGATTGGCGGCGGGGGCGCTGTATTCGCGCACGAGGAACCTCCGTGTTCGCGTGCAAAGTGGTGTGACCGGTGTTACCCGCCAGTCAACTTAGCGTGCCGTGCACCTTAAGACCATGCTGACGAATCGGCCATACCGAGGGCATGACATTCTGCCGCTTGTGAACCAGGCGCCGCCAGCTCTCGACATCGTCGACGAGACCTTCCTCGTGGTCCCGCCCTCCACCGTGGCCGCCGCTTTCGCCGATCCGCGATCTTGGTCACGTTACTGGCCGGACCTCGTTCTCGAGGTCTACACCGACCGCGGCGACGAAGGATTGCGCTGGACCGTGCGCGGCGCCTTGATCGGTACCATGGAGGTCTGGCTCGAGCCGGTGCTCGACGGCACTCTGCTGCATTACTTCCTGCGTGCCACTCCCGCCGGTCCGGACGGGGAGCCGCGTGCGCTCCAGGCCCGGGACCTGCGGCGGGAGTTCGACCGCCGCGCCCGTGCCGCCAAGGCGATCGCGCTCGGGCTCAAGGAAGTCCTGGAGGACGGGCGCGAACCCGGGGTCGGTCCCCGGAGCGAGTAGGGGTGGGCATGCGGGTTCACGTGGTGTCGGACGTGCACGGAAACGCCGACGCGCTCAAACGCGCGGGCGACGGCGCCGACGCGCTGATCGTGCTGGGCGACCTGCTGGACTTCGTCGACTACCGCGAGCACGACAAGGGCATCATGGGCGCGCTGTTCGGCGCCGAGAAGGTCGGCGAGTTCGCGCGGCTGCGGCGTGAAGGCACTCGTGATGAGACCGTTGCCTTCTCGCGATCGTTGTGGGCCACTTTGGCCGATCCCGCCGCCGCCGTCGGCGAGGCCATCCAGGACCAGTACTCCGTCCTGTTCGGTGCCCTCACCGCGCCGACGTTCGCGACCCCCGGCAACGTCGACGACCCCTCGCTGTGGCCCGAGTTCGCCGGCGACGGCATTTCCGTCCTCGACGGCGGCGTGGCCGAGTTCGGCGGGCTGCGCTTCGGATTCATCGGCGGCGCGCTGCTCCCGCCGAACGTGGTCCCGCGCCGCAACGGCTTCTGGCGCCCGTACCTGCGCACCCGCGAGGAGTACGACGCCGCGGTCGGCACGCTGGAGGACATCGACGTCCTGTGCACCCACATCCCGCCCGCCATCCCGGAACTGACCTACGACGTGGTCGCGCGGCGGTCCGAGATCGGGTCCGCGGCGCTGGTGGACCTCATCCGCGAACAGCGGCCGCGCTGGTCGGTCTTCGGGCACGTCCACCAGCCGCTGTCCGCGCGGACGAGGGTCGGCAGGACCGAATGCCGTAACGTCGGTCACTTCAAAGAGACGGCACAGCCGTACGTGCTTCGCTGGTGACACGCGGGCCCGGCTAGAGTTCGGGGCATGGCCGAGCAGTCCACGCAATCCATCGAGGTCGACGCCGAGCCCGAGCGGGTCATGGCCGTCATCGCCGACTTTCCCGCGTACCCGGAATGGGCCAAGGCCGTCCGGGAGACCGAAGTGCTCGGCGAGGACGGCGACGGCCGCGCCAAGCAGGTGAAACTCACCCTCGACGCCGGGCCGATCAAGGACGTCTACACCCTCGAGTACGACTGGGACGCCGACGGCCGGGGAGTCAGCTGGCACCTGGTCAAGGGGCAGATGCAGAAGGCCCAGAACGGTCGTTACGCCCTCGAAGCGCTGGGCGGCGGCCGCACGAAGGTGACGTATACGCTGTCCGTCGAGCTGGCGCTGCCGATGATCGGGCTGCTGCGCCGCAAGGCCGAGAAAATGGTCATGGACACCGCGCTCAAGGAGCTCAAGAAGCGCGCTGAGGCATCCTGAGTCGAAGGGTAGGCATGCGGATCCTGCTGTTCACCGGCAAAGGGGGTGTCGGCAAGACCACGCTGGCCGCGGCGACCGCCGCGGCCCTGGCCGGGCGGGGCAGGAAGACACTGGTCGTCTCGACCGACCCGGCGCATTCCCTCGGTGACGCCTTCGGCCGCGCGCTCGGCGCCGAACCGTCCGAAGTAGACACGCTTCTCCACGCCGTTCAGATCGACACCCGCGGCCTCGTCGACAGCACCTGGCGCGAACTACGGCAGGAACTGCAGGCCGCGCTCGCGGGCGCTGGCCTCGACTCGCTCGACGCCGAAGAACTCACCGTGGTGCCCGGCGTCGACGAACTCCTCGCCCTCACCGAGGTCCAGCGGCTCGCCGAGCACGGTCCCTGGGAGACGGTCGTCGTCGACTGCGGGCCGACCGCGGAAACCCTGCGCCTGCTGGCTTTGCCCGAAGCCGTCTCGGGCTACCTGTCGAGGATGTTCAAACCGGGCGCCCGGCGGACGGCGGCCGCGGTGCGGCGGCTCGGCGCGCATCTGGAGTCGCTGCGCACCCTGCTGACCGATCCGGCCACCACCACCGTGCGGCTCGTCCTGACGCCGGAACGTGTCGTCGTCGCGGAAGCCCGCCGCACGCTCAGTTCCCTGGCCCTGCGCGGAATCCTGGTCGACGGCCTGATCGTCAACCGGCTGATGCCCGCGCCCGGGTTCTGGCGCGGCGCCGCGGCCTCGTGGATGCGGACCAGGCGCACCCAGCAGAACGCCGTCCTCGCCGAACTCGGCGACGCGGGATTCGGGCCCGATCAGGTGAAGCCCGTCGAGCACCGCGCCGTGGAGCCCGTGGGCCTGGAGGCGTTGCAGGAAATCGCGTACGAGCTCTACCGAGGGCTGGATCCCTTGGCCGGAACCGAAAAAGGTGTCACCCCGCTCCTGCAGGTGTCCGAATCGGACAACGGCTATCAACTGCGGATCGCCGTGCCGTTGCACCGGGATTCCGAAGTGGACCTGGCCAGAGTGGACGATGATCTCGCCGTCACCGTGGACGGTTTCCGGCGGCTCATCGCGCTGCCGGAGATGTTGCGCCCGTGCCGGATCACCGGTGCGGAATCCGACGCGCACGGCCTGGTCGTGAGCCTGGCCGGGAACCGGGGACCCGGGTGAGCGAGAACAGTGGACACACGCCGTCCGACGGCCTGAAGCTGGCCGAAGAGATCCGGTTGCTGGTCGAATTGGTCGTCGAGCACGCCGCGCCGTGGCTGGAGGGCCTGATCTCCGCCGGGCACGGCTGTTCGGAACATGACACCGACGGCGGCTGGTGCCCGCTCTGCGCGATCGTCGGGGTCTTCCGCGGGGAGCGGCCCGAGTTCGTGGCCCGGCTGATGGAGCAGGCCGCGCAGCTCGTCGCGTTGCTGCGGGCGGTGCTGGCCGATCGCTGGGAGCCCGAGGGCGGGGTGCACATGCCGGGGTTCCAGCCTGCGCGGAAGGAGCCCGCGCGGGAAGATGCGCCGGTGGGAGCTTCGCGGGTCCAGCACATCACGGTGACCAGGCGCGACGCCTGGCAACCGGACCGGGAGAACTGAGTTGCTGACGATAGGGGTGGACGTCGGGGGCACGAGTGTGCGCGCCGGCGTGGTGGACGAGCACGGCTCGCTGATGGACACCGCCAGGGTCGGAACGCCTGGCGAGGAGGACGCGCTCGAAGACGCCATCGCCGGGGTCGTCGAAGACCTCCGCAACCGGCACGACGTCTCCGGTGTCGGGCTGGCGGTCGCCGGTTTCGTCGCCAAGGACCGGCGGACGGTGATGTTCGCGCCGCATTTGTCCTGGCGTGCCGCGCCGGTCGCCGAACGCATCGAAAAGCGCGTCGGCCTGCCGGTGACCCTGGAACACGACGTGAACGCGGCCGCGGTCGGCGAGTACCGGTTCGGGGCCGCCCGCGGCGCCCATGTCGCCGCGCTGATCGCGCTCGGCACCGGGATCGGCGCGGGTCTGCTGCTCGACGGCAAGATCTACCGGGGCGCGCACGGGGTCGCGCCGGAACTCGGGCATCTGACCGTCGTCCCCGGCGGTCGGCCCTGCCCGTGCGGGAAGTACGGCTGCTGGGAGCGGTACTGCAGCGGGACGGCGCTGGCCGCGACGGCGGTGGAGCTGCTCGCGCGGCATCCCGGCCGCTCGACCGTGCTGGCTCGCGAGACCAGGGGAGACCCGGGTTCGGTGACCGGGCGCCGGGTGGCGGGCGCGGCCCGCGACGGCGACCCGATCGCCCAGCGCGCGATGACCGAACTCGCGAAATGGCTGGCCGAGGGCCTGGCGCTGGTCGCCGACGTCTTCGACCCTGAGATCATCGTGATCGGCGGCGGAGTGTCCGAATCGGCCCCGCTGTTCCTCGACGAGGCGCGGGAACGCTACGCGGGCAAGATCACCGGTGCCGGGCACCGTCCGCTGGCCCGGATCCGGGCCGCGCACCATGGCGACGATTCCGCCATCGTGGGCGCCGCGGCACTCGCCGTCGACGCGGCGAAGGCTCCCGGAGCCGAGGTCGGTGTGACAGGCTGAAAGCGTGACCCGGGAAGACGGCAACGGCTTCGTGAAGTGCGACTTCGGGCACCTTCACTGGGGCTTGAACGGCGCCGCCGGGTTGCTGCTGTCCGATCCCGCGCGCGGTGTCCTGCTGCAACGCCGGGCGTGGTGGGTCCATCATGGACGCACCTGGGCGTTGCCCGGAGGCGCCGTCGAGGCGGGGGAGAGCGCACGAGAGGCCGCCACCCGCGAGGCGCACGAGGAGGCCGACATCCCGCCCGCCCGGGTCCGGCCGCTGTCGGCGTCGCACGTCGACCACGGGAACTGGCGCTACACCACGATCCTGGCCGCGCCGATCGGCACGCTCGCGGCCAAGGTGAAGAACGCGGAGAGCGCCGAGCTGCGCTGGGTCCGCGCGGGACAGGTCGCGGACTTCCGGTTGCACCGGGATTTCGCGGTGGCGTGGCCGGGATTGAGGGAACACTTGGATCGCAGGCTGGTACTGGTGGTCGACGGCGCGAACGTCGTCGGTTCGCGGCCGGACGGCTGGTGGCGTGACCGGCGCGGCGCCGCGGAACGGCTGCGGGACAAGCTCGCGATCCTGGCGGAGACCGGGCTCGCCGATCCGGCGCTCCCCGGCGGCGACGGATGGTCGTGGTGGCCGAAGATCGTGCTGGTCGTCGAAGGCAAGGCGCGCGGAGTCGAAACGGTGCCCGGCGTCGAGGTCGTCGAGGCCGAGACGGACGGGGACTCCCAAATCGTCGCCGTCGCCCGGTCCGCTCGCGAGGCCGGCCCGGACGACCACGTCGTCGTGGTGACGGCCGACCGCGAACTGCGTTCCCGCGTCGAGGCCGTGGGCGCTTCCGCCTTCGGCCCCGGCACCCTCTTGGGCCACCTCGACCGCGTTTAGTCCTCTCGATGCGGTAATTCGACGCCGAACTACCGCATTCAGAGGACTAAACGCGAGGGCTAGGAGCGCGGGATCGTGCCCTCTCGCATCTCAGAGATGAGCGAAGCGACGACGGCGCGCAGGCTGCCGTTGTACTGCTTCGCCACCGCGCGCTGCCGCAGGTAGCTGGGCCCGTACTGGAGGATAGTCTCCACCGACCGCAGCTCGTCGGCGCAGTCCAGCCGCCGGGCCACCGGTTCGAGCCGGTTCAGCAGGTCGTAGGTGTCTTCGGTGACCAGCCGCTCGTTGCCCGCGGCGTCGAGGATGACGATCGCGTCGACGCCGTAGCGCGCCGCCCGCCACTTGTTCTCCTGGACGTGCCACGGCGGCAGCGTCGGCAGGATCTCGCCGTCGTCGAGGCGGGCGCTGAAGTCGTCGACAAGGCATTGGGTCAGCGCGGAGATCGCGCCGACCTCCTCCAGCGTCGGCAGCCCGTCGCAGACGCGCATCTCGATCGTCCCGAAATGCGGGGCGGGCCGGACGTCCCAGCGGATCTCGGAGAAGTGGTCGATCACGCCCGTGGTGAACATGTCGTCGACGTAGCTCTCCAGCTCCTCCCACTTCCGGAACTGGAACGGCAATCCCGCCGTGGGCAGCTGCTGGAACATCAGCGCGCGGTTCGACGCGTACCCGGTGTCCTCCGCGCCCCAGTACGGCGACGACGCCGAAAGCGCTTGCAGATGCGGCGCGTAGTTGAGCAGCGCGTCCAGGATCGGCAGGGCCTTGTCGCGGTGGTCGAGGCCGACGTGCACGTGGACGCCGTAGATCAGCATCTGCCGTCCCCACCACTGGGTCCGGTCGATGAGCTTGGCGTACCGCTCCTTGTCGGTGACCTTCTGCTGGTACCACGTCGAGAACGGATGCGACCCGGCCGAGAACAGCTCCACACCCAGCGGGTCGAGCACCGAGTGCACGACGTCGAGCGAGGTGTTCAGATCGGCCTTGACCTCGGCGATCGTGTCGCAGATCCCGCTGATCACCTCGATGGTGTTGAGCAGCAGCTCCTGCTTGATCTTCGGGTGCTCCTCCTCGCCGTCCGGACGGACGGCGTCGAGCACCTGCTCCGCGACGGACGAGAGTTCACCGGTCCGCCGGTCGACGAGGGCGAGTTCCCATTCCGCGCCGACCGTCGACCGGCGCGAGGGAGTGAAGTCGATCTTCATGGTCGGAATTGTCCGGCAGTTCAGACCTGTGCGCCGTTGTGCGGGTCCGCACCGGGCGGCGGCCCCTGGCGCACCCGCAGCAGGAGCAGCGCTATCGCGGTCGCGAGGGCGAGGATGCCGAGCGGCGTGCCGAGCCGCGTGCCCATGCCGATCAGGGTGGGCGCGATCAGGAGCAGCAGTCCCAGCAAGAAGAACAGCAGGACGACGAACGCGCCCTTGCGCGGACGCGGCAGGGGAGGCGGCTCGGGCGGCACGAAGTGGCCCTCGTCGTCGCTCGACCCCGGGTCGCCCTCGAAGACGGTCTTGTCCCAGCTGGTGCCGCCGCCTCGCCAGCCAGGTTCGGATTCGGGTTCCGTCGCCTCGGGGCGGGGTGCCTTCTCCGAAGAAGTCTCAGCCTTCTCCGCCTTTTCCGCGGATTTCCCGGCCGGTCTCTCCAGGTCCTCTTCGGGGAACAGCCCGACGCCCTCCGCACGGAGGTCGGCCACGATCTCGGCGAACGTCGCGTCGACGTCCTCCGGCCCGTCCTTGCCTCTGTTCATCCGGCGTCCACCTGTCCCGCCCGGCGCACGGACCGGGCGAAGTCCACCGTACGCGTGAAGATCAGGCCTGCGTCGTGGTCTTGGGTGGCGACGTGGAAACTGTTCTCCAGCACCACCTCCGTGACGTCGTCGCTGCCGATCCCGTCGAGGATCACCTGCGAGTTGACCGGCTCCACGATGTGGTCGACGGCCGAGTGCAGCAGGAGCACGGGCTGGGTCACCTTGGGCAGGTCCGCGCGGGTGAGTTTCCACAGTTTCGCGAGGCTCGCCGCCGCGCGCACGGGCGTGCGCGAGTAAGCCAGCTCCTTCTCGCCCGGCTTCGCGATGTCGTTGGCCACGCCCGGCACCGACGGCAGGATCCGCGACAGCACGGGCAGCAGTTTGGCGTCCCACCGCAGCGTCAGGACCGACGGGTTCACCAGGACGATCCCGGCGATCCGGTCGCCGAATTCCTCGGCGAGCCGCAGGGTCAGCGTCCCGCCCATCGACATCCCGGCGACGAAGACCGAGTCGCAGGTCGAGAAGAGCGCCAGCAGCTCCTCGCGGACCGTGCCGTACCAGTCTTCCCAGCCTGTCCGGTTCATGTCCTGCCATCGGGTCCCGTGTCCGGGCAGCAGCGGGCAGCGCACGGTGTATCCGGCCTCGGCCAGGTGGTCGCCCCAGGGCCGCATACTCGCGGGGGTACCGGTGAACCCGTGGCACAGCAGGAACCCTGCTTCGGTCGAACCGGTATGAGCGAACGGTTCCGCGCCGGCGAGGACGGCCATGCGATCGCCTTCCGTGAGAGCTGGGTAGGTCTACTATGTTCGCACGACCGGAGCGGCTTGTGGGCCCCCGGCCACTGCCGGAATCGGGCCGGATCGGGTGTGAGATCCGTCGCTGGGTGCGGGTAACCGGGTGGACTTCGTTGTGCCGGGGGTGCGCGGTTCGTAGTCTTGACCATCGGGCACAGGGGTTGAGCTGCTAGGAGGAGTTTTCGCAGTGCTGTACTGGCTCATGAAACACGTGTTTATCGGGCCACTGCTCAAGGCGCTGTGGCCCACCAAGGTGGTCGGTGCGGAGAACATCCCCGACGACGGTGGCGTGATCCTCGCGGGCAACCACCTCGCGGTGGCGGACTCCTTCTTCATGCCGCTGCGGGTCAAGCGCAAGGTGACCTTCCCGGCCAAGTCGGAGTACTTCACCGAGAAGGGCATCAAGGGCCGGCTGAAGAAGTGGTTCTTCAGCGGTGTCGGCCAGATCCCGATCGACCGCTCCGGCGGCAACGCGGCGCAGGCCGCGCTCGACACGGCGACCCGGCTGGTCCGCGAGGGGCACCTCCTCGGCATCTACCCCGAGGGCACCCGCTCCCCGGACGGCCGCCTGTACAAGGGCAAGACCGGCGTCGCGCGGATCGCGCTCGAGTCCGGCGGTCTCGTGGTCCCGGTCGCCATGGTCGGCACGGACAAGGTCAACCCGATCGGCTCGAAGATGTGGTGGCCGCGCCGTCTCGAGATCCGCTTCGGCAAGCCGCTCGACTTCTCGCGCTACGAGGGTCTCGCCGGTGACCGCTTCATCGAGCGGTCCATCACCGACGAGATCATGTACGCGCTCATGGAGCTTTCCGGCCAGGAGTACGTCGACATCTACGCCGCCAAGGCGAAGGAACTGCTCGCCGCCGACGAGGCGGGACTCCGCCCGAAGGTGCCCGCGCAGCCCTCCGCCCAGGACGTCGCCCGTATCCCGGACACCAAGGTCGGCTGAGGCCCCACTAGGGTTCTGCGGTGCGCTTTTTCTACGACACCGAATTCATTGAGGACGGCGTGACCATCGATCTGGTGTCGATCGGTGTCGTGGACGAAAGAGGCCGCGAGTTCTACGCGGTCTCGACCGATTTCGATCCCGGCAAGGCCGGCCCCTGGGTCCGTGACAACGTGCTCCCGAAACTCCCGTCGCCCGCCGACCCGGCGTGGCGCAGCCGCGAGAAGATCCGCACGGATCTGCTCGAGTTCTTCGGCAAGCCGCCCGGCGGGATCGAACTGTGGGCCTGGTTCGCCGCCTATGACCACGTCGCGCTGGCGCAGCTGTGGGGGCCGATGCCCGCGCTGCCGCGGCAGCTGCCTCGCTTCACCCGTGACCTGCGGCAACGCTGGGAGGACGCGGGCAAGCCGAAGCTGCCGGCGGCCCCGGACGACCAGCACGACGCTCTGGCGGACGCGCGGCACAACTTCCAGCGGTGGGGGATCATCGAGTCCTACTGGCACCGGTAGGCCGCTCGGTCCGGATGTCATGAAAGGGTCGTTCAAGACGTTTTTCGTCCTGAACGACCCTTTCATGACACTCGTGGCAGGCCCCGGAACCGGACCCAGCCGCAGGACCCGCGAAGTGTCATGAGGGGTCCCCTTAGGACGGATTTCGTCCCATGGGGACCCCTCATGACACACACGCCGCCCGCGGGGAAGGAAGTCAGCGCCGCGAGTCGACAGCCTCCGCGAGGGTGTCCAGCAGCTCCGCGGTCGTGTCCCATCCCAGGCAAGCGTCCGTGATCGACTGCCCGTAAGTCAGTGATGCGGCCGAGCCCAGCGTCAGGTCCTGCCGCCCCGCCACCAGGAAGCTTTCCAGCATCAGCCCCGCGATGCCCCGCTCACCGGCACCGATCCGCCCGGCGAGTTCCCGCACCACCGCGGCCTGCCGCACGTGGTCCTTCGCGCTGTTGCCGTGGCTCGCGTCGATGATCACGCGCTCCGGCAGCCCTGACTTCGCCAGCCGCGCCAGCGTGTCGGCCACCGTCGCGGGGTCGTAGTTCGGACCGGCGGAGCTGCCGCGAAGGATCACGTGGCAGTCCTCGTTCCCCGCGGTGGTGATCAGCGCGGCGAGCCCGTCGGGGTTGATGCCGGCGAACACGTGGCTCGCCCCGGCCGCGCGGGTGGCGTCGACGGCCACCTGGACGTCGCCCTCGGTCGAGTTCTTGATCCCCACCGGCATCGACAGCGCGCTGCACAGCTGCCGGTGCACCTGGCTCGCCGCGGTCCGTGCGCCGACGGAACCCCAGGTCACGGTGTCGGAGATGAACTGCGGGGTGATCGGGTCGAGGAATTCGCAGCCGACCGGCAGGCCGAGCGCGGAGATGTCGAGCAGCAGTTTGCGCGCCATCCGGAGACCGTGGTTGACCTCGTAGGTGCCGTCGAGGCCCGGATCGTTGATCAGGCCCTTCCAGCCGAGCGTGGTCCGCGGCTTCTCGAAGTAGACGCGCATGACGATGTGCAGGTCGCGGCGGTGTTCTTCGGCCTTGGCGGCGAGGCGGCGGGCGTAGTCGAGCGCGGCGTCCGCGTCGTGCACCGAGCAGGGCCCGACGACGACGAGGAGCCGGTCGTCCCGGCCGTCGAGGATGTCGACGGCCGAGGCCCGCCCGGCTAGGACGGTATCGGCGGTTTCCGCCGTCATCGGATGTTCGTGCCGCAGCATCGCGGGCGACAGCAGCGGGTTGATGGCCGCCGTGCGGTGCCCGTCGAGGGCGATCAGGGTGTCAGCGGAGGGAGACATCGCGGGTCTGGTTCCTTTCGAAGGGATACCGACCCGCGGGAACTCGCCGAGCCGGTGTGAATTCCGGCTCGGGGTGGTCTGGTCAGCGCAGGTTCACGCCGCCGTGCCCACCCGGGGCCGACTTCGTAAACCAGAAATAGCGCTGCACGACGCCAAGCTAGCACATCGATCACGTGTACCGATTCCCGAGGTGGTCCGCCCTGCACCGATCCAGAGAACTGCCGCTACCCTGGCGTCGGGACATGTGACTGTCATCTCTACGGAACACAAGACGGAGGCTTCTGATGCGTGTCGGTGTGCTGACCGGCGGTGGGGACTGCCCGGGGCTCAACGCGGTGATCCGCGGTGTGGTGCGCAAGGGCATCGAGGTGCACGGCTGGGACATCGTCGGGTTCCGCAACGGCTGGAACGGTCCCCTCACCGGGGACAGCCGCCCGCTCGGCCTGAACGACGTCGAGGACATCCTCACCCGCGGTGGAACGATCCTGCGGTCGTCGCGGACCAACCCGTACAAGGTCGACGGCGGCGTCGACAAGATCAAGGCCGTGCTCGCCGAGCAGCAGGTCGACGCGCTGATCGCGATCGGCGGCGAGGACACCCTGGGGGTCGCGAAGCGGCTCACGGACGACGGCGTCGGCGTCGTCGGGGTGCCCAAGACGATCGACAACGACCTCGGCGCCACCGACTACACCTTCGGCTTCGACACGGCCGTCTCGATCGCCACCGAGGCCATCGACAGGCTGCACACCACGGCCGAATCGCACCACCGCGCCCTGGTCGTCGAGGTCATGGGGCGGCACGCGGGCTGGATCGCGCTGCACTCCGGTCTCGCCGGCGGCGCGAGCGTGATCCTGGTGCCGGAGCGGCACTTCAACGTCGACCAGGTCGTCTCCTGGGTCGAGCGTCGCTTCGAGAAGGAGTTCGCGCCGATCATCGTGGTCGCCGAGGGCGCGCTGCCCGAAGGCGGCGAGGAGAAGCTGCTGACCGGTGAGAAGGACGCCTTCGGGCACGTCCGGCTCGGCGGCATCGGCACCTGGCTGGCCGACGAGATCGCTGCCCGCACCGGCAAGGAGTCCCGCGCGGTCGTGCTCGGGCACGTCCAGCGAGGTGGCACGCCGACGGCGTACGACCGCGTGCTCGCCACCCGGTTCGGTCTCAACGCGGTCGACGCGGTGGCCGACGGCGATTTCGGCGTGATGGTGGCGCTGCGCGGCACGGACATCGTCCGCGTCAAGCTCTCCGAGGCGACCGCCGAGCTGAAGACCGTCCCGGCCGAGCGGTACGAAGAGGCCGAAGTCTTCTTCGGCTGAGCTGTGTTTCAGGAGAAGGCCCCTTACTTTGTGCTGTGCTCGGGTAAGGGGCCTTCCCATTCCTTGCGGCCCCGCCGTCGCGGCGAGTTGAATCGGCCACCCGGGGGATCTTGGGTGGAAGGGGCGGGATTCTCATGGTGGGTGCGGGATCGAGCAGGCGCGAGTTCTTGAAATGGCTCGCCGCGAGCGGGACCGGGGTGGCGCTCGCCGGACTGCTGCCCGGTACGGCCGCCGCGGCCACCGGCGAGATCGTCGTCATCTCCCAGGTCACGCTGATCGACGGCACGGGCGCGGCGCCGCGGCGCGACGTCTCGGTCGTGCTCGTCGGGGATCGGATCGCCTGGGTCGGCGGTTCCGGCCAGATCCCGGAAACCGGTGGCGCGCGGGTGATCGACGGCCGGGGCAAGTACCTCATCCCGGGCCTGTGGGACATGCACACCCACGGCCTGGACCTCGAAGAGATCATCCCGCCGCTGCATCTCGCGTACGGCGTCACGGGCGCCCGCGAGATGTGGGGCTACGCGGAGAACCGCGCGACCCGGGACAAGATCGAGCGCGGTGAGCTGCTCGGCCCGCGCGTCGTGCTGGGCAGCGGGATCGTGGACGGACCGGTCACCCTCCTGGAACCGCCGGTGCTCCAGGTGTCGACGGCGGCCGAGGCACGCGCTGCCGTCCGCGCGGAGAAGGCCGCGGGCGCCGAGTTCGTCAAGATCTACTCGTACCTCGGCCCCGACGAGGTGCGCGCGGTCGCGGACGAGAGCCGCGACCTGGGACTGCGGTTCTCCGGGCATTGGCCGTACAAGCTGTCCCATTTCGAGACGAGCGACCTCGGCCAGCACAGTTTCGAGCACTTCTTCGGCGTCTCCATCCACTGCTCGTCCCGGCGCGACGAGATCCTCGCCAGGCTGAAGGCGACGCCCTACGACCCGGCGGCGCCCCGTGCCTTCTTCAACCTGGCGCGGCAGCTGGAGTTCGAGTCGGTCTCCACCTACAGCCCCGGTGCCGCGCGAGCCTATTTCGGCAGGCTGCGGCGCAAAGGCACCTGGCATTCACCGACACTCACGATCAACCGGGTCGTCACGCAGCCCGCCGAGACCCACAAGCAGGATGCGCGGCTGAAGTACCTGCCCGCCGACATCCGGAAGAGCTGGGCCGTGGGCATCGAGCGGTTCGCGCCGAAGACCCCGGCGGAGATCGTCCTGCAGGAGCGGTACTACCAGGAGACGCTGCGCCTGGTCGGGGTCGCGCACCAAGCGGGCGTCGGGCTCATCGGCGGCACCGACTGCCTCAACCCGTACACCTTCCCCGGCAGCGGGCTGCACGAGGAGCTCGCCTTCCTGGTCGAGGCGGGACTTTCGCCGGTGCACGCGCTGAAGACGGTCACCGGCGACGCGGCGAAGTTCCTCGGCCGGGAGGCGACGTCGGGCACGATCGCGGCGGGGAAGGAAGCGGACCTCGTGCTGCTGGACGCGAACCCGGCCGCCGACATCCGCAACGTGTCGAAGATCGACCTGGTGATCACCCGCGGCCGCGTCCTCGACAAGACGGCGCGGCGCGGGATGCTCGACGCCGTCGAGACCGCCGCGAACCGGACCGCGCCCGCTTCGGCCACCCGGCTACGGTCGCTGGCCCGCCGGGGTTGCTGCTGCTAGCCGAGCTTTTCGGCCAGCTCGATGATGATCCCGTCGGGACCGCGGAGGTAGCAGAGCAGGTAGCTGCCCTCGAAGTCCACGATCTCGCCCACGAGCGTCGCGCCGTGCGGGCGCACGCGGTCGAGGGTGGCGTGGAGGTCGTCGACCTCGAAGGCGAGGTGGCGCAGGCCGCGCGTGTTGGCCGGAGCGCGCGAGTCGCCGGGGTGGGCCTCGGGGGTGAGGTACTGGATGAGTTCGAGCCGCCCGCCACCGCCGGGGACGCTCATCATCGCGATCTCCGATTTGGCCTTGTCGACCGCGGTGATGCGGTCCGCCAGCTCGCTTTCCATCGTCATCCGGCCCTCCGATTCGAAGCCGAGCTCGACGAAGAACTCGATGGCGGCCGTGAGGTCGCTGACGATGACGCCGACGTGGTCCATCCGCTTGATGCTCATGCTGTGGTCTCCTCGCTGTGGTGCTTCCGGCCCGGGGACGCCGCCGCTTCGCCATTCTCGACATCCTCTCTCGCGTTTCGTCCTCTGAATGCGGTGGTTCGCGTCGCCAACCACCGCATCCAGAGGACGAAACGCGAGGGGTCAGACGAGCGCGAGGGTGTCCAGAAGCGACACGGCCCGCGCGATGTCCTCGGTGAGCGGCCGGTCCTCGACGCTCGGGTCGAGCACGGCCGCGGCGGTCTCGTGGGCGTCCCGCGCGGGCAGCGCGACGAGCTCGGCCTTCCGCATCCGCAGCGCCCGGACGGCCGCGACCAGTTCGCACGCCAGCACCTGCTGGTACGCCGCCCCGGCCGCGGTCGCCGCCCGCGCGGCCTGCGTGGAGAAGCTCGCGTGGTCCTCGATCCCCCGTGAGACGACGGCGGTGCCGAGCGTCGCCGGGAGCGCGGCCTGCCGCAGTTCGGTGAGCGCGTCGTGCGCGACGTACTCCAGGATCATCACGCCCGAACTGCCCGACGGCCCGGCCGCGAGGAACGGCCGCAGCCCGGTGAACTCCGGCTCCACCAGGTCACCCAGCCGCGCCACCGACAGCTCGGCGACCTGGTGGACGGTCGCGCGCACCTGGTCGAGCGCGGTCGAGACGTATGCCGTGTGGAAGTGCGCGTGGTGGTAGGCGTCCTGATGCGCCGTCGAGATCATCGGATTCTCGGTACTGGCGTTGATCTCTACCGCGAGGACGTCGCGCAGGTAGTGGATCGCGTCCAGCGCGGGCCCCTGCACCTGCGGGAACGCCCGCAACCCGAACGGGTCCTGGATGCGCCTGCCCGGTTTGGGTGTGCCCTCCATCCCGAGCAGCCGCCGCATCTCCGCCGCGCACGCGACCTGCCCGGCGTGCGGACGCGCTTCGTGCACCGGAGTCGCGTACGCCTCCGGGTTCCCGTCGAGCGCGATGTACGTGAGCGCCGCGACGACGTGACTCGCCCGCGTCAAGGTGTCGAGCCGCATCGCCGCGAGGGTCGCTTCGGCCAGCGTCGCGGCGTTGCTGCTCATGAACGCGAGCGCGTCACCCGCCTGCACCGGCACCGGCGGCACGCTGCCCGAAAGCCACGGCCGCTCGCCGGTGAGGGCGAGCGCGGTCTCGGCGAGCGGCGCGAGGTCGCCGGTGCCGATCGCGCCGAGCCGGTGCACCAGCGGCAGCGCCCCGGTCCGCACCGCGGTGGCCAGCGCCCCGATCAGCTCGGGGCTGAGCCCGGCGCGCCCGGCCAGCAGCTGGTTGAGCCGGATCAGCATCATCGCCCTGGTCTGGCCGGGGGACATGACGTCGCCGCTGCCACCGGCGTGACTGCGCAGCAGCCGCAGCCCGTGATCCGGCGACTCGCCCTCGCCGACCGGGTCCTCCTTGTTGGCGCCGACGCCGGTGGTGCGGCCGTAGACGATCCGGCGCGTGCTCAGTTCCTCGGCGAGCTTCCACGCGCTTTCCGCGCCGCGCAGCGCGGCGATCGAGACGTCAATGCTCAGCGGTCCCTCGGTGCTCGCGGCGGTCACGACGTCCGCGCAGCGCAGGGTCCGGCCGTCCACCCGGATCACGGCGGCCTCCTTTCACGACCGCCCCACTATGACGCCTCAGCCGGCGGGCGGCTGCCAGGGCGGGCGGTTGCCCCAGTCCCACTTCGGCATCGGCTCTTCGACGGTGACCTCGCGACCGGGCCGCGAGAACATCACCGCGAGCCGGCTGCCCCATTCGACGTACGCGGCGAACGCGGAGCGGAACTCGGGATCGGCCGGGAGCCCGGCCTCGTCGGCGGCGTCGAAGAGCAGGTTCACCCAGCGGCGGCGCTGCTCCTCGGTGATGGCCCGGCCGAGATGCCGCCCGACCATGTGCCGGTGCCCGCCGTGCTCGCCGCTGTAGGTTTCCGGGCCGCCGAACACTTCGGCGAGCCAGATCGCGACGTGCTCGGGGTGGCCGGGATCCATGTTCCGGAAGACCGGCTCCAGCAACGGATCCTTGAGCACGTGGCCGTAGAAGACAGCGGTCAGCCGCCGCAGGGCGTCCAGCCCGCCCGCCCATTCGTACAACGTCGGCGTCTCGGTCACGTAATGTCCTCCCAGCGGCACTGTTCTCCAGGTCCGGCAAGGCAACCACCTCGGATCGCGCGGGACAACCGCTTACTTTTCGGTGCGTGCCAACGGGAGTGGCCATGAAGCGGTACCACTGCGCGGTCGAACTCGCCGTCGACGTGATCGGCGGCAAGTGGAAGCCGGTGATCCTGGCGCATCTGAAGGAAGGCGTGCACCGGTACGGCGAACTGCGGCGGCGGATGCCGGACGTCAGCGAGAAGATGCTGATCCAGCACCTGCGTGAACTGGAGGCGGACGGCCTCGTGCTCCGCGAGAGCCGGGAGGGCCGGGGGCCGCATGTCGCATACCGGCTCACCGAGGACGGCGACCGGTTACGCCCCGCACTCGAAGCGCTCTACGACTGGGGGACACGGCGCGCGGCCGAACGCGGCATCACGTTCGAGCCGTTACCTATTCACTGACTGTCGTCGTCCAGGTGCCGCTCGAGCGCGTCGATCCGGCCCTCCCAGAACCGGCGGTACGGCGCGAGCCAGGCGTCGACCTCCGCGAGCGGTTCCGGGCGGAGCCGGTAGCACCGGCGCTGGGCCGCGACGCGGACGGTGACCAGACCCGCCTCGCGTAGGACACGCAGGTGTTTCGATACGGCCGGTTGGCTCAATTCGAGGACCTCGACCAGCTCGTTGACCGACCGTTCGCCGTCGCGCAGGAGGTCGAGGATGGTCCTCCGCCGCGGCTCGGCGAGGATCTCGAAAGTCTGCATCATCCGGGAAATGTGCCTTGTGCGGCATATTTCCGTCAAGGAATGTTCGAAAATGTCCATCCGAAAGTCTTGGTCTGAACCATTGACGCAGTGGTCTAGTCCACTTAGCTTGTGCGTGTCCCGCCGCAGTCCTTTCGTCACCGATGGTGACGTCGAAGGGAGAACGCATGCCCCGTCTGAGCAGGATCACCGCGATCGTGGGTGCCGCGGCCGTCGCGCTGGGCGCGCTGGCCGTCGCCGCGCCGGCGCAGCAGGCGACCGCCGCTCCCGAGGCGACGGACGCCTCGGTCGGCAAGGTCCTCGGGTACTTCGCCGAATGGGGCGTCTACCAGCGGAACTATCACGTGAAGAACATCGACACTTCGGGTTCGGCGAGCAAGCTGACCCACATCAACTACTCGTTCGGCAACGTGACCGGCGGCGGCTGCGCCCTCGGTGACGCCGAGGCGGCGACCAGCAAGTTCTACGACGCCGCGGGCAGTGTCGACGGGGTGGCCGACAGCTGGGACAACGGCGCGCTGCGCGGGAACTTCAACCAGCTGAAGAAGCTCAAGGCCAAGTACCCGAACCTCAAGGTGCTGTGGTCCTTCGGCGGCTGGACCTGGTCCGGTGGCTTCGGCGAGGCGGCGAAGAACCCCGCCAAGTTCGCCGAGTCCTGCTACAACCTGGTCAACGACCCGCGCTGGGCCGGGGTCTTCGACGGTATCGACATCGACTGGGAGTACCCGAACGCCTGCGGGCTCTCCTGCGACACCAGTGGCGCGGCCGCGATCAAGGACCTCGCGCAGGCCCTGCGGGAGAAGTTCGGCTCGAAGCTGGTCACCGCCGCGATCACCGCGGACGGCACCGACGGCGGCAAGATCGACGCCGCGGACTACGGCGGCGCGTCGCAGTACTTCGACTGGTACAACGTCATGACCTACGACTACTTCGGCGCCTGGGCCGCGCAGGGACCGACGGCCCCGCACTCGCCGCTGAACGACTACGCGGGCATCCCGACCGCCGGCTTCCACTCCGACGCGGCGATCCAGAAGCTGAAGAGCAAGGGTGTCCCGGCGAGCAAGCTGCTGCTGGGCATCGGCTTCTACGGCCGCGGCTGGACCGGCGTCACCCAGGAAGCCCCGGGCGGCACCGCGACCGGCCCGGCCGCGGGCACCGAACCGGGGATCCAGGATTACAAGGTCCTGAAGACCACCTGTCCGGCCACCGGCACCGTGGCGGGCACCGCGTACGCCAAGTGCGGCAGCGACTGGTGGAGCTACGACACCCCGGCGACCATCGGAGGAAAGGTCACCTACGCCAAGAACCAGGGTCTCGGCGGCGCGTTCTTCTGGGAGCTCTCCGGTGACACGGCCGACGGCGAGCTGATCACCGCCCTGGCCAAGTAACCTCCTCAGTACATGAAGGCCCCCTTCCTTGCGCCTAGGTACAGGAAGGGGGCCTTCATGTACTTGTCGGTGGTGAGGATTAACGTCACCGCATGGGTTTCGAGGGTTTCGGCGAGTACGCGATCGACTTCTACGACGGTCTCGAGGCCGACAACTCCAAGTCCTACTGGGACGCGAACCTCGCCACCTACAAGGCCGACGTCCGCGCGCCGATGGAGGCGCTGCTCGCGGAGCTGGTCCCGGAGTTCGGCGACGGCTTCGGCGAGGGGAAGGTCTTCCGCCCGTACCGCGACGTCCGGTTCGCCAAGGACAAGACGCCGTACAAGACCCACTGCGGCGCCGTGATCGAGCAGGGCCGGGGCGGTGGCGCGTACTACGTCGAGGTCGGCCCGGCCGGGCTGCGCGTCGGCGGTGGTGGCTTCCACTTCGAGTCCGATCAGCTTGCCCGCTTCCGCCGAGCCGTCGACACCGAAGTGCACGGCACCGAACTGGCCAAGATCCTCGCGAAACTGGAGAAGGCGGGCTGGGAGGTCAAGGGGGACAGGCTCAAGTCGAAGCCGCGCGGGTTCGCGGAAGACCACCCGCGCATCGACCTGCTGAAGTACCGCTCCGTGTACGCGGTCCGCGGCTGGGAGCCGGACGACGTCCTGCACGAACGAGGCGCGTTCGACCGGGTGCGGAAGTCGTGGCGGCAACTGCGGGTGTTCAACGAATGGGTCCGGGACCGCGTCGGACCGAGCGAGAAGCCGCGCCGATAACCACCGAACTTGGTTCGCCGGTTGTCCAGCTCCCAGGTCAACTGACACTTTTCTTGAACTTTCGGTATCGGTAAAGACGTACGTCCGATGAGGGACTACGCTGTGCGAACGTGAGCCGACGCGCGAAGATCGTTTGTACCCTGGGCCCCGCGACCGCTACGCCGGAGAAGATGCGGCAACTCGTCGACGCCGGGATGGACGTCGCGAGGATGAACTTCAGCCACGGGACGCACAGCGACCACAAGCAGGTCTACGACCTCATCCGCACCGCCGCCGCCGAATCCGGCCGCGCGGTGGGCATCCTCGCCGACCTCCAGGGGCCGAAGATCCGTCTCGGCACCTTCGCGGGCGGCCCGGTCGAGTGGCACAACGGCGACATCGTGCGCATCACCGTCGAGGACGTCGCGGGTACGCACGACCGCGTCTCGACCACCTACAAGGGACTCGCCGACGACGCGAAGCCCGGCGACCGTCTCCTCGTGGACGACGGCAAGGTCGGCCTCGTGGTCAAGCAGGTCGAGGGCCCGGACGTCGTCTGCGAGGTCACCGAAGGCGGCCCCGTCAGCAACAACAAGGGCGTGTCCCTTCCGGGTATGGACGTCTCCGTGCCGGCACTGTCCGAAAAGGACATCGAAGACCTCGAGTTCGCGCTCGAACTCGGCGTGGACTTCATCGCGCTGTCGTTCGTCCGCTCGCCGGCCGACATCGACCTGGTCCACCAGGTGATGGACCGCGTCGGCAAGGGCCGCCTCCCCGTGGTCGCGAAGATCGAGAAGCCCGAAGCGGTCTACAACCTCGAAGCCATCGTGCTGGCCTTCGACGCGGTGATGATCGCCCGCGGTGACCTGGGTGTCGAACTCCCGCTGGAGCAGGTCCCGCTGGTGCAGAAGCGCACCATCCAGATCGCCCGCGAGAACGCGAAGCCGGTCATCGTCGCGACGCAGATGCTCGAATCGATGATCAACAGCTCCCGCCCGACCCGCGCGGAGGCCTCGGACGTCGCCAACGCGGTGCTCGACGGCGCGGACGCCCTCATGCTCTCGGGCGAGACCAGCGTCGGCCGCTACGCCATCGACGTGGTCAAGACCATGGGCCGGATCATCGAGGCCGTCGAGACCGACTCGCCGGTCGTGCCGCCGCTGTCGCACGTCCCGCGCACCAAGCGCGGCGTCATCTCCTACGCGGCCCGTGACATCGGCGAGCGGCTGAACGCCAAGGCCCTGGTCGCCTTCACCCAGTCCGGTGACACCGTCCGGCGGCTCGCGCGGCTGCACACGCGGCTGCCGCTGCTGGCGTTCACCCCGGAGGAGAGTGTCCGCAGTCAGCTCGCGATGACCTGGGGCACCACGACGCGGATCGTGCCGAAGGTGGGCTCCACCGACCAGATGATCCAGCAGGTCGACCACGCGATGCTCGAAATGGGCAAGTACGCCAAGGGTGACCTGGTGGTCATCGTCGCCGGCTCCCCGCCCGGGACCGTGGGCTCGACCAACCTCATCCGGGTGCACCGCCTGGGCGAGGACGACCACGCCTGACGCTGGTCTCTGAGCGCGTGTCATGAGGGGTCCCCTTAAGACGTTTTTCGTCCTAAGGGGACCCCTCATGACGTTTCGCGGGCCGGAGAACGTCCCGAAGGTGGCCTTCGCGACAAACGTCCCGCCTCACGGAGGCCCAAAGCACCCTTACGGCCTAAAGTTCAGGTCATGACTGAGATGGCCAGGGAAGCCGCGGCCGGTTTCGACAGCACCGGCGGCGTCGGCGGTCAGCCGGTGCTCGACAAGCTGGTCGCCCTGCTGGACTTGGAGAAGATCGAGGAGAACATCTTCCGCGGCGTCTCACCGGCGCATTCGCCGGTGCGGGTGTTCGGCGGGCAGGTCGCGGGGCAGGCGCTGGTCGCCGCCGGCCGCACCGTGCCCGAGGAGCGGAAGGTCCACTCGCTGCACGCGTACTTCATCCGCGGCGGCGACCCGAGCGTCCCGATCGTCTACGAGGTCGACCGCATCCGCGACGGCCGCTCGTTCACCACCCGCCGCGTCGTGGGCATCCAGCACGGCAAGGCGATCTTCTCCCTGTCCGCGTCGTTCCAGAAGGACGAGGGCGGCATCGAGCACTCCGAGGGCATGCCGGACGTCCCGGAGCCCGAGTCGCTCCCGACATTGCAGGAGCGGGCCGAGGGCTACTTCATCGGTCACCACGACCGGCCGCGCCCGATCGACCTGCGCTACGTCAACGACCCGCCGTGGGTGACCCGGAAATCCGGCGAGCTCCCCGCCCGAAACCAGGTCTGGATGCGGGCCGACGGCAAGCTCCCGGATCAGCAGCTGCTGCACGTCTGCGTCCTGACCTACGCCTCCGACATGACACTCCTGGACTCGGTCCTCGCCCGCCACGGCGTCTACTGGGATCTCGACAAGGTGATCGGCGCGAGCCTCGACCACGCGCTCTGGTTCCACCGCCCGTTCCGGGCCGACGAGTGGTTCCTCTACGACAGCGCGTCCCCGACGGCGTCGGGTGCCCGCGGTCTGGCCACCGGCCGGTTCTTCGCCGCGGACGGAACGCACATCGCCACCGTTGTGCAGGAAGGCCTTCTTCGGGTGGTGTGAACGGTGACGTTCCGCATCCGAGAACCGTCTTGTCCACCCTTTAGAGGGAATGGTGAAACGCAATAACATCTGGGACCAGAGTATTGCGGAATAGTCGCGGATAAAGGGAGGGCCGGAACCGATCGGGGGACGGCTCCGGCCCTGCACCGGGGGTGAATCCGGCTCGACAGGTATCCTCACGAATGCCTATCGGTGCAGCTCGCGGCCCCGCGCCCGTGCCGCGAGCGGATCCGCCACCGCCGATGAAGGCGGGCGTACCGCGTTGCACAAAGCTCAACCTACAACGGCAATCTGCAAATTGCAGGATGAAAATCGGACGTGTCGGAAAATGGTCGTGTGACCATCTCACCGAATGTGTCTCGGGCTGGTTAGATGTGCTTCGGCGGGGTAACTGAACACTGTTCTCCTCGCCGCGTCGTGATCGGTGTTGCTCGGACAGCTTGTGGAGGTGCCGTGATGACGAGGGGTCAAGGACCCACCGTGCGCCGCCGTCGGCTGGCGAGCGAGCTGAGGCGGTTGCGCGAGGCGGCCGACCTCACCATCGACGAGGTGAGCGAGAAACTCGAATGCTCGGCGTCGAAGGTCAGTCGCATCGAGACCGGGCACGTCGGGGTCACCCCGCGCGACGCGCGCGACATGCTCGAGCTGTACGGCATCGCGGGAGACGAGCAGGAAGCGCTCGTCCAGCTGGCCAGGGAAGCCCGCAAACGCGGCTGGTGGCACGCGTATAACGAGGTGTTCACCGGCACCTTCGTCGGCCTGGAAGCGGACGCGAGTTCGTTGCGGGCCTTCCAGGCGCTGCTCGTGCCGGGCCTGCTGCAGACAGAGCGCTACGCCAGGGCCGTGATCAGGGCGATGCGGCCCGACGCCGAAGAGGCCGAGATCCGGCGCCGGGTGGCGGCGCGGATGGCGCGGCAGGAGCTGCTGACCGACCCCTCGCCCCCGGAGTACTGGGCCGTGATGGACGAGGCGGTCCTGCATCGCACGGTCGACGGGGCCGAGGTGATGGCGGAGCAGCTGTACCGGATGGTCACCATGGCGGCGAGGGCGAACGTGACCGTCCAGATCGTGCCGTTCGGCGCGGGTGCCCATCCCGGGATGGAGGGTCCGTTCCTCATCATGGGCTTCCCCGAACTGGCCGACACCGACGTGGTCTACGTCGACAGCACCTCCAGCGGGCTCTACCTGGAGGAACCCCCGGACGTCCGGCGATACGCGTTGATGTTCGACCATCTCCGTGCCGCCGCGTTGAAACCGGACGACTCGGTCGAGTTGATCGCCGAGGCAGCCGGGAGGTTCGCCGAACAGGCGGCCCTGCCGGAGAAAGTCCCCGGAAACGAGTAAGGAGTGGGGAGCATGACGCCCAACGATGATCTTTCCCAGGCCCGGTGGTTCAAGAGCAGCCACAGTGGCGGCGGCAACGACTGCGTCGAGGTCGCCTTCACCGGTTCCGGTGCCGCCCTGAGGGACTCCAAGGACCCCGAGGGTGGTGCCTTCCGTCTGTCGCCGAACGCTTGGCGGGGGCTGCTCGGCGCGGTGCGCCCGAGTGGCCCGGCTCACGCCTAGACACGCTGAAACTCGACCCCTTACGCCCCCCGAGCAGGGGATGGGCCGGCGTAAGGGGTCGAATCACGTCCGGGTGTAGGCGATCACCCGATGCCTCAGGGCACCCCTCAGGACGAATCTCATCACTACCAACAAGGCAGTGAGTTCCTAAGGGGAAACGATGAACACGAACGACGCTCTTCTCACCGGTGTACTGGCCGAGGTCGAGTACCGCCGCGAGGAGCTGCAGCGAGCCGGCCGCAGCGTATGGGTCGACAGGGCCCGCCGGGCGGGGAGGCGGATCCGCGCCCAGCGCACCGCCGTCCAGGTGCCCGCCCAGCAGCGCCGCGAGGCCGGACAGGTGCCCGCCCGCAGCGGCGAGATCACCCGGTAGAGGTCGAGTGCGATGAAGCTCTCGGCGAAAACCCAGGCGAAGTTGTCGGTCCGGTAGGCAAGAATGCACCTCGTGCCCCGTCTTGGCTCCGGTATCCCGATCGTCGCCCGCACTCAGGAGATGCGGCAGCTCCGTGCCGCCTTCGCCCGTGCCGAACGGGCCGAGGCCGGCGCGGTGCTGCTCTCCGGTGACGCCGGCGTCGGCAAGACCCGCCTCCTGACCGCGCTCGGCGAGTTCACCGCCGGCGCGGGCGCCCTGGTGCTGACAGGGCGCTGTATCGACGTCCATGAGGGCGGTCTTCCTTATCTTCCGTTCGCCGAGGCCCTCGCGCCGCTGGCGACGACGTCCGATCCCGCGGTCACCGCCGCGGTCCGGGCCCGGCCGGCGCTGGGCAGGCTGCTCCCGCAGATGCAGCAGGCGGAGGAGTACCCCGCCATCGAAGACGGTCAGCTCACCGCGAGCGAACAGGTGTCGACGCAACGGCTCGGGCCCGAACAGGACCTCGGCCAGCTCCAGCTGTTCGACGCGGTACTGGGGGTGCTGACCGTCATCGCGCAGCGCCGGCCGGTGGTGATCCTGCTGGAGGACCTGCACTGGGCCGACGGCTCCACCCGGAACCTGCTGTCCTTCCTGCTGACGAGGCTGCGCACCCAGCGGTTGCTGGTGGTGGCGAGCTATCGCGAGGAGGACGTCCACCGGCGGCATCCGCTGCGCGCGCTGCTGTCGGAGGTGGTGCGGCTCGGGGCGGTCGAACGCGTCGAGGTCAAGCCGTTCGGCGCGGAGGACGCGCGCGCGTTCGTCGAGGCGCTGGCCGACGAGCCGATCGGCCAGGACATGATCGCCGACATCGTCTCCCGGTCCGAGGGCAATCCGTTCTTCGTCGAGGAGCTGCTCGCGTCCGCGAAGGACTGCCGCGAGCTCCCCGCCGGGCTTGCGGAAGTGCTTCTCGCCCGGGTGGAACAGCTTTCGCCGATCACACGCCGGATCCTGCGCGTGGTCTCGGTCGCCAAGGACTCGGTGGCGCACGCCGCGCTCGCCGAGATCTCCGGGCTGGACGAGCTCGAACTCGACGAGGCACTGCGCGAGGCGGTGCAGCATCACGTCCTGGTGATCGAGAACGGTTTCTACACTTTCCGCCACGCGCTGCTGCAAGAAGCGGTCTACGGGGACCTGTTGCCGGGGGAGCGCGTCCGCATGCACGCCGCCTACGCGACGCGGATCCGCACCAGGACGCAAGGCCGCGGTCAGGACGCGCGGCTCGCGCACCACAGCCTGGAGAGCAAGGACTTCGTCACCGCGCTGGCCGCGTTGCTGCGCGCGATGGACGAGGCCGAGAAGCTGGGCGCGCCGGGGTCCGCGCTGCGGCATGTCGAGCAGGCACTGTCCATCTGGGACGCCGTGCCCGCGGCGGACCGGCCGCCGGACGTCGACGAACTCCGGCTGCTGCACGAGGCATCGTACTTCGCGAGCACGTCGGGAGAGCCGGAGCGGGCGGTGGCTTACTCGCGGTCCGCGACCGAGGCACTCGGCCCGGAAACGGGCAGCGAACGGGCCGCGAAGGTCTGGCGGCGCCACGCGGAGGCCCTGCTTTCGGTCGAAGGCACGCTGGACGAGGTCGTCGAGGCGATCGACAAGGCCTGGGAACTGGTCGAACACACCGACGCGAGTTCCGCGCGGGCCTGGGTACTCGCCACCCGCGCCGGGATCCTGCGGCTGATCGACAGGCACGAAGAGGCGCTGCAGTGCGCGCTGGCCGCGGTCGCCGACGCCAGGGCCGTCGGTGCGGGCGGGGCGGAAGCGGCCGCGCTGGTGTCGCTCGGGACGCTGGCCGATTCGGCGGGCGACATCGAAGAGGCGCGGGAGCGGCTGCGCCAGGCCGAGCGGAAGGCCAGGGATTCCGGCGCCCTCAACGGCGAACTGCGGGCTCTGCACTTCCTCGGGCTGAGCTACGACGACAGGGCCGAGATCCACTCCGCGCTGAAGTACTACGCCAAGGGCATCGACAGGGCCAAGGAAACCGGGCTGACCTGGAGTTCGTTCGGGATCGAGCTGCGGACCAAGCACCTCATGCTGCGGTTCGTCAGCGGTGACTGGCCGGACGACGACGACGCGGGCCGCGCGGGTCGCGGCGTTTCGAGTCTCGTCGCCGGGCGGTTCCTGGGGATCTGGGCGCAGTTCGTCGTCGCCCGCGGCCGGTTCGCGGACGCGGACAAGATCCTGCCCAGCCTGCGGCAGCACTGGAAGGCCGACTACTCGATCGCGCTCGCGTCGGGGGACGCCGCCATCCAGCTCGCGTCGTGGCGAGGGGACCACGCGGGCGCGGTGCGGCAGGCGAGCGAGCTGATCGACTGGCTCGAAGAGGTCGAGCCCGCGGTTCTCGGCGGGATCCGGATCAGCGTGCACGGCCTCGCGGCCGCCGTCGCGCAGGCGGCCGAAGCCAGGGTGCGCGGGGATCTGGCGACGGCCGAGGCCGCCGTGGCGGCGGGCGAGAAACTGCTCGCCCACGGACGCCATTGCGCCGAACACGGCATCCCGCGGTCGGTGTCACTGGGGCCGGAAGCGCTGGCGTGGCTCGCCCGGCTGGAAGCGCTCGGCGGTTGCCTGCGCGGCGCGGGCGATCCGGCGTTGTGGGCCAAGGCTGTCGACGCGTTCGGGTACGGCGCGGTGTACGAGCAGGCCATGTGCCGCTTGCAGCACGCGAAGTCCTTGCTGGCTTCGGACGGCGACACCGCGCTCGCCGCGTCGGAGCTGCTGGCCGCGCACGAGGTGGCCGATCGACTGGGCGCGTGTCCGCTGCGTGAAGCCGTCCGGGAACTCGGTCACCGGGCGCGTGTCGAGCTTCCCGGTGAGCCCGCCGCCCCGCGCCGGGACGTCGTCGACCCGCTCACCGACCGCGAACGGGACGTGCTGGAGCGGGTCGCGCTCGGCCGGACCAACCGGCAGGTCGGCGAAGAGCTGTACATCAGCGAGAAGACGGTGAGTGTCCATCTTTCGCGCGTGATGGCGAAACTCGGCGCGAGCCGCCGGGCCGAAGCCGTCGCGATCGCTTACGACCGGGGCCTGCTGGCCGCCCCGACCTCATCCTCGTGAGTGGTAAGTGTCGTTCTAGCGGACCTGTATTTACCTACCCCACTGGTGTGATCGGCGGTGGTG
>NZ_JBHXJK010000079.1:30316-40147 GCF_042723255.1 Amycolatopsis thailandensis | reverse complement strand
CTTTCGCAACGTTGAAGGTTGCGAAAGTGGCTTTCGCGACACGGCGCACCGAGTCCCCTGAATACCCCGGGCCGCCGGACCGGCGCGATCCCCGACACCACCCACGCACCGAGCGGCCCAGGTGGTCGTGAGTGGCGTTTCGGGTTATCGAGAGGTACGGCAAATCCCATATGACGGACCGGTCACCACGGCCACGTAGCCCGAGAAGCTCGAGGGGTGTGTGGGAATAGGGACATTCAACGTCCCCATTTCCACACACCCCTCCCCTGAGTGACACCTCACGCTCTCGCCCGCCACAACGACCCGACACCTTTGACTTACCCATACAGAACCCGAACGCCACTCACGACCCGCTCACGCGACCCTGACCCTCAAGGTAGGGAAGGATGCCTTCACGGACCGGACCCGCGAACCTGCCACACCGCCGGCCGGAACAGGCCGGGTCACACCCCGGCACCCTCCTTCCAAGACCAGCCATTCGAGCGAATCGACGACGTATGACGCTGTGTCACTGGTCCCGTCGCCACCCCCGTAAGACCATCGAAGGACGTCCACGCCTCCGTGGACGTCGTGGAGAACGGGGAGAACAGTGCAGAATGACCTGCTGATCGTCGAGGACCTGCTCTTGCTGCTGCTCGACGACGAGACCGGGACCCCCGCGGCGGCGGGCACCCTGCCCTACACCCTCGGCGGTGCCGTCCTCGCCGAACTCGCCCTGCTCGGCAGGGTCGAGACGGGAGAGCCTTCCGCGTTGAACGGCCCCGAAATCATCGCGGTGGGCGACGGTCCCCTGCCCGACCCGGTACTTCAGGCCGCATACGACCGGATCGCCGCGAAAACCCAGCGCGTACAGCCGCTGCTGCTCGCGATCGGCGGAGACCTCTGGAAGACACTGACCGACAGGCTCATCGAACGCGGCCTCATCCGGCGCGAGAAGAAGCGCGTGCTCGGCCTGTTCCCCATGACCCGCCTGCCCGCGGCCGACACGCGGCACGAGGCGGCGCTCCGGGACGAGATCCGCGCCGTCCTGGTGGAGGACGAGACGCCCGACCCGCGCACCGCCGCGGTGACCGCCTTGCTGTCCGCGAGCGGCGCGCTGCCCGCGCTCCGGCCCACCCTCGCGTGGTCGGCGAAGGTCTACAAGCGCGCGAAGGAGATCGAGCACGGCAATTGGGGCGCCGAGGCCGTCAACGCCGCCGTGGTCCGCACGGCCGCGGCGGTCGCGGTGTCCACCGCCGTGGTGGCCGCCACCGTCGTCACCACCACGACGTAGCTCAGCGCACCAGCCGGCCCGCCCGGATCGCGGAATGGAGAACGCCTGACAACGTGCCGGTGATCAGCACGCCCAGGAACAGATTCCCTGCGGCCGTCGCGATCCGGGCGCCCCGGTCGGCCTCGACGCTCAACGGGACGATCACGGTGATCGCCGTCAGAAGCAACGTGATCGTCACGAAGAACGACCTGGCGCGCGGTGTCCCGTTCAAGAGGAGATGCAGCAACCCGGTCGCGGCCAGCGCGGCGACAGCGGCGCTCACCGAGTAGGCCGCGGCACCGACGCCGCCCCACACGCCTTCTCCGTACGGGACCAGCACGGGCACGCCGAACAAGCCACTCGCGACGAGGATGACCACGATCGCCGCCAGAGCCGCGACCAACGCCGTCGCGCCGCCGCCCGCCCAGAGCCTGGCCACCACGAAACGGTGCCGCGCTTCTGCTGTCATGGTCCCCTCCGTGCTCTCCCAGTGGCCGAAACGCCTTGGCGTCAAGGAAGCACAGCGGATCGCCGCCGTACTCCCCCGATCCGGGTGAGTACGGCTTCCGCGCACGCCGTCGCCGTCTGCCGTTCTCGCCCGCAACGGGTGACCCGGCCGGGTTCCGCGCGGACCACGATCGAGCCCACGCCGAGGTGAGCTCGAGGAGGCCGACGACCATGACGACCACGAACAGACCGCTGCCCGTTCCGGGCGGGAGAGCATCGTGAGCGCCCGCACCGCGCCGAAGGCCGCGTGGATCTCTTGGATCGCGCTCGCGCTCATGACGACCAGTTCGGTCGCGAGCCTGCGCCCCTCCCCGACGATGGCCGTGTACGGGCTCGCGGCCGTTTTCCTTTACGTCGTACCGGCCATCGTGTTCCTGCTGCCGACCTCGCTCGTCTCGGCCGAACTGGCCTCGGGCTGGTCCGGCGGGGTCTACAACTGGGTGGCGCTCGGGATCTCCAAACCGATGGGCTTCCTGGCCGTCTGGTGCCAGTTCGCGATGACGATCTTCTACTACCCGAGTCTGCTCGGGTACGTCGCGAGCACGCTCGCGTACGTGTTCGATCCCAGCCTCGCCGACAGTGGATTGTGGACGGCGGCGGTCATCGTCGTGACGTACTGGTCGGGGGTCTGGATCTCTTCCCGTGGCACGAAAGGCGTGGCGGGGCTAGCCGGCGGCGGGCTCGTGATCGGCACGCTCGTCCCCGGTGCGCTGCTGGTGGTCCTCGGCATCGTGTTCCTCGGACAAGGACATCCTTCCGCGGCGCCGATGTCGGCGGGTGAACTGCTTCCCGCTTGGGCCGGGCTGGCCAGTCTCGTGCTGATCGTGAACAACTTCCTGTCCTATTCGGGCATGGAGATGAACGCGGTGCACGTCTCCTCGTTGCGCAAGCCGGGCAAGGAGTTCCCGCGCGCGATGTTCGTGGCGATGGGACTCGTGCTGCTCATCTTCATCCTGCCCGCGCTGGCGATCAGCTGGGTCATCCCCGCCGACCAGCTGTCGCTCACCGCCGGGGTGATGCAGGCCTTCGACGCCGTGTTCGCCAACTTCGGGATCCAGTGGCTGACCCCGTTGATCGGCGTCATGCTCGTCCTGGCGTCGCTCGGCGGGATGCTGACCTGGCTGGCCGGGCCGTCGAAGGGGCTGTTGCTGATCTCCCGGCAGGAGGGCTACCTGCCGCCTTTCCTGCAACGGCTCAACAAACAGGGCGTGCAGCAGAACATCCTCGTGGTCCAGGGCGGGATCACGACGCTCATCGCCCTGCTCTACGCGTTCATCCCCGACGTGTCGAGCGCGTACTGGATCTTCTCGGTGATCACCACGCAGGTGTACCTGATCATGTACCTGCTGATGTTCGTCGCGGCGGTGCGGCTGCGGCGCAAGTTCCCCGATCATCCGCGCGGCTACCGCGCGCCGATGCTGCTCGGCTTGTGCGGTATCGGGTTCTGCGCGTCGCTCGCCGCGCTTCTGGTGGGATTCGTGCCGCCCTCCCAATTCGGCTCCGGCAACCCGTGGCTGTACCTCGGGATCGTCGCCGGCGGCGCGCTCGGCCTCGGCCTGCTCGTACCGTTTCTGTTCTATCGCTTGCGCAAACCTTCGTGGCGCCTGCCCGAGCCATCCGAGACGAGCACGTCATGACCACGATGGACGAACGGTCGAACCCCAAGCAGCGCAAGATCCTGTACCTCGTGGTGGGTCTCGTACTTGGCGTGCTGTTGCTGGCCGGGTACTTCCTGTTCCGCTCGGCGCACTCGAACGTCGAAGCGGAGGAGAAGGCCAACGTGCTCATCACGCGACTCGTCCAGGAAGGCGCCCGCACACCGTCCCAGGAGCAGCTGGTCCGGCTGTTCGGCACGGACGGCGGCTCGATCTGCGCAGACCCGGACGAGGCGTTCGCCCGTGCGACGAGCGAGGGCGGGATCTCCGGCGGCGGTCCCGGCACGCGCCCGGTGCTCCCGGAGAGCGCCCTGATCCGCGGGCAACTGCTCGTCATCCAGGTCTATTGCCCCGAGAAACTCGCGGGGTTCCAGGAATTCCTGAATCAGCAAGGCTACGCCGACGTGACTGGAGGATGAGGAAATGGATCTCCGTGATCGGGTGAGAGAACTGATGCCGCGGGCACGGCAAGAACTCGCGGAGCTCGTCGCGATGCGTTCAGTCGCGGACCCACGGCAGTTCCCGGCCGAGGAGTGCCGCCGCGCCGCCACCTGGGTGGCGGACGCCTTCACCGAAGCCGGGTTCACCGACACCCGGCTCGCCGACACCCCGGACGGCAGCCAGGCCGTGGTCGGCTCCCGGTCGTGCGGCAAGGAGGACGCTCCGACCGTGCTGCTCTACGCGCACTACGACGTCCAGCCGCCGCTGAGGGACGACGCGTGGCACACGCCGCCGTTCCGGCTGACCGAAGTGGGCGGCCGCTGGTACGGACGCGGAGCCGCGGACTGCAAGGGGAACATCCTCATGCACCTCACCGCCCTGCGAGCCCTCGGCGACGACCTGCCCGTCAACCTCAAACTGGTCGTCGAAGGTTCCGAAGAGCAAGGAACCGGCGGGCTGGAGGCTTTCGTCCCCGACCACGCCGATCTCCTCCGGGCCGACACGATCCTCGTGTGCGACACCGGGAACGTCGCTGTCGGACGGCCCGCCGTCACGGTCAGCCTGCGCGGCATGGTCAATCTGATCGTCACCGTCGAGGCACTGCCGTCCGAACTGCACTCCGGGATGTTCGGCGGCCCCGCCCCGGACGCGCTGGCCGCGCTGGTGGCCGTGCTCGCCACCCTGCGCGACGACGAGGGGAACACCACCGTTCGCGGACTCCCCAACGACGGACTCTGGCCAGGAGCCCCCTACCCCGAAGAGCAGTTCCGCGCCGACGCCGGGCTCTCCCCCGGCGCACCCCTGCTCGGCGGCGCCGGAGTCGCGGACATGCTGTGGGCGCGTTCGGCGGTGACGATCCTCGGTATCGACTGCCCGCCGGTCGTCGGCTCCGCCGCCGCCATCACCCCGTACGCCCGGGCCCGGCTGAACCTGCGGGTCCCGCCCGGTATCGACCCGCAGGAGGCTGCGGGCATCCTGACCGGGCACCTGGTGGCCGCGACGCCCAGGGGCGTCCACCTCTCGACGGAGATCGAAGCGTGCGGCCAACCCTTCCGCTCCGCCACCGACGGCCCCGCCTACCGGACGATGGCCGAGGCGATGCGGACCGCCTACGGCCGGCCGATGAGCAGGCTCGGCCAAGGCGGTTCGATCCCGCTGTGCACGGTCTTCGCCGAGACGTACCCGGACGCCGAAATCCTGCTCATCGGCGTCGAGGAACCGCAAGCGCGCATCCACGCGCCCAACGAAAGCGTCGCCCCACAAGAGATCTCGGCGATGGCACTGACCGAAGCCCTTTTCCTGCGGGACTACGGAAGTCCGTGAAGGCCTCGTCCCTGACTCGGGTGTCGCGCTCTTGAAGCTGCGGCCCCGCTCAGACGGCGGCCGCGTGCTTCCCGCTCGGCTGGTCTTCGGCGGCCTGGTCCAGGATGCGGTTCGCGACCCGGCCGAGCGCCGCGTCGAGTTCGTCGTGTCCTTCCAGGCCCCAGTCCCGCAGTCGCTCGGCCAGCCAGTTCTTCCACGCCCGGATGAGCTTTTCGAGTTCGGCGCGCCCCGCCTCCGTGGTGGCCCATTCCCCGGACTTGAAGACCAGGTGCCCGGTGAACTCCAGGCGCGCGAAGGCGGCTTCGAACACCTCGGGCGGGATGCCGTAGCGATCGCCGATCACGGTCAAGGACGTGGGTTTGTCCCGTCGTTCCCGGAGCCGGACCTGCCCCAGGCACCACAGCCCGCCGGTGTCGAGTTCGCAGCCGGACTTCATGAGGACTCCGGAGGAAGCCGCTTTTCCGTCGCGTGCCAGCAATCGGCCGACGGCGCGTTCGAGGTCCTGGTCTCCGTTGCCCGACTCCGGCATCGCGAAACCCTCGCCGAGATCCGGCGCCGCGGCTCGCGAGGTGTCCCGTAGCGGGACCTCCTTGAGGAAGAAGGCGAGCACCAGCGCCACGAGCCCGACCGGTGCGGCATAGAGGAACACCGTGTGCAAGGAATCGCTGTACGCCTGGATATACGGCGCCGACACGGAATCAGGCAAGGCGTGGAGCGCGTTCGGGACCTGCACGGCTCTCAGGTCGATTCCGGCAGGCAGTGGGTGTTCCGCGCCCGCCGCGGCCATGTTCGGGGCGAGCTGGTTGGCGTAGATCGTGCCGAAGACGGCCGCTCCGAAAGAGGAACCCAAGGACCGGAGGAACGTCACGCCGGAGGTCGCCACGCCCAGGTCGCGGTAGTCGGCGGTGTTCTGCACGACGATGACCAGAACCTGCATGCTCAAGCCGATTCCCAGACCGAGGACGGCGAAGTAGAGGGACATCTCCCAGAACCCGCTCGTCGGGGTCAACCGTGAGAGCAGGTACAGGCCCAGCGTCAGCCCGACCCCGCCGGCGATCGGGAAGACCTTGTACCGCCCCGTCTTCCCGACGATGTTGCCCGCGAAAATGCCGGCCACCAGCAGCGCGATCACCATGGGCAGCATCCGCACCCCCGAACTGGTCGCCGAGATGCCGTGGACGTATTGCAGATACGTCGGCAGGTACGACAGCGCACCGAGCATCGCGAACCCGACGACGAAGCTCAGGATCGCCGAAACGGTGAAGACGGGGTTCCGGAACAGCCGCATCGGCAGGGTCGGTTCCTTCGCGCGCTTCTCCGCGAAGACGAACAGCACCAGCAAGATCACCGAGCCGATCGACATCCCGATGATCGTCGGCGAATCCCACGCGTACTGCGTGCCGCCCCAGCTCGTGACCAGGGTCAGCCCGGTCGCGGCCAGCCCGATCAGCAGGATGCCGAGATAGTCGATCACCGGCCTCGCCGCGGCCTTCACGCTCGGCATCGCGCTCGCCGCCACGATCAGCACGACGACCGCGATCGGGACGTTGACGTAGAACGCCCACCGCCACGACAGGTGGTCCACGAACAACCCGCCCAGCATCGGGCCGAGCACCGTGACGACACCGAAGACCGAACCGAGGATGCCCTGATATTTGCCCCGCTCGCGCAGCGGCACGACATCGGCCACGAGCGCGGTCGCGGTGACCATCAGACCGCCCGCGCCGAGCCCTTGGACCGCGCGGGCCACGATGAGCCAGATCATGTCGTCGGCGAACCCGCAGAAGAACGAGCCCACCGTGAACACGATCACCGACAGCTGGAACATCAGCTTGCGGCCGAACAGGTCACCGAGCTTCCCGACGACGACGGTCATGATCGTCTCGGCGAGCAGGTAGGACGTGATCACCCACGACAGATGCCCGGCCCCGCCGAGATCCCCGACGATCGTCGGCAGCGCTGTCCCCACGATCGTCTGGTCGAGCGCCGCGAGCAACATCCCGAGCATGACCGCCGCGAACACCGCGTTCCTGCGCTTGCGGCTCAGTACCGGCGGGGTGGCGTCCGGTCTGCCGACCTCGGCGGTCGTGGTCATCGAGTCTCCCTCACGTCGGGCATCCAACGTAAGACAGGCCGGGGGGCCGGCGCACTTCGATGATCACCCGATCCGGTGGTCCTCGGGAGGTCCGAAAAGGACGGTCCGTGAAGGAATCCTTGAGGGACTCTGGTTCCCTCAAGGATTCCTTCACGGACTTGGGATTGGTCAGTCGAGCGTCCAGTACACCGCGTGGCCCTTGCCCGCGGCGGTGTACGCGGTCCCGACGACGCGACCGCTGTCGGTGATCCGGTAGCCCCGGCTGCTGGTGCCGCCGGGCAACGTACCGAGCTGCCTGCGTTCCCCGTTGAGGAACCAGACCGTCGCCTGGCTCTTGAAGGTGCCCGCCACGGTGCCGTCCGCGTTGACCGATTCGGCGTCGGCGCCCTTGCCGTCGTCGGGCAGGGCGGTGACGTGACCGTCGAGGTCCCAGAGCAAGGCCGACCGCTTCGGCGGGTACAGATAGCCGGAGCCGACCACGTAACCGGTGGAGCCGATCTGATAGACCCAGACCACGTGGGGACTGGGCCATTCCATCGGATGCCGCACGCCTGCCTGGTCCCACCTCGCGGGGATGGTGGGCCCGCCGCTGGTGTCACGCACGGTCCCGGCGATCACGCCGCTGCCGTTGATCACATGTGTCCCGCTGTTCAGGGCTTGCGGCTCCAGCTCGGTGAGCGGCCCGCCGTTCACCCACCGCGCGGCCTGGTTCGCCCCGGCGCGGTTGGCGCCGCCGGTGATGATGGAGCCGTCGGCGGAGATGTCCTCGGCCATGCTCCAGGTTTCGCCGGGAAGGGCGCCCAGGTCGGTGACCGTGCCATCCGGGTCCCAGCGGAAGCCGTGGTACTGGTTGCCCGGGGTCGACCAGCTCCCGACCACGACGTTCGTGTCGCTGATCGCCCACGCGAGGGCGTTGTGATAGCCGGCCGGGAGCTGGAGCAGCGTCGCCTGCCCCGCGGCGTCCCACCTGGTCGGCACCGCGGTGCCCGCGGTCAGCACGTAGCCGGCGGAAACGCCGATGCTGTTGATGTCGCGTACCTGGCCCTCGGTGCCGCCCGGTGTGGGCAGCGCCGTGATCTGTCCGGTGGCGTCCCAGCGCACCGGATGATCGCGCCTCGGGTTCGAGCCCGCCTGCGACAGCCCCACCATCACCCCGGCCTCGTTGACCGCCAGGACCGTACTCTCGTCGTCGCCCGGCAGCGTGCCGAGATCCACCGGCCCGACCGTGGTGGCTCGCGCCGTCCCCGCCGTCAAGCCGGTGACCACGACGACCGCCGCCGCCAACGACAACGCCCGTCTTCGTCCCGCGGGCACACGATTCCTCAACATGACGACTCCCCATTCCTGATTCCGGTTCACCTGCGCTGTGCGGACCCCGGTGCGACCGTAAAGCAATCGCGTCAGAAATTGCTCGTGCCACGATCACGTTCCACACGAACAGCCGAAAGGCGGGAATTCGACGGTACTTTTGCCCTCAACGATGATCGGAGGCGTATTCGGAAAAGATTCCGTAAAGGACGCGACGCGCGTTCACGGATTCCTCATCGGACCGGCCCCGGGTCTGAGCACAAGCGACCAGCGCCTTCCAGAGGGCCCAGCCACGTCCGCGCGCCCAGGTCGCGTCGTCGACGGACAGCCGCTCACGGAACGCCTGCCTGCCGTCGGCGGTCAGCAGCGTCCAGGCGATGGCCATGTCGCATGCGGGGTCGCCGACGCCGCAGGTCCCGAAGTCGATGACGGCCGCCAGCTCGCCGCCGTCGAGCAGGAGGTTTCCCTGAGCAACGTCGCCGTGGAACCAGCGGTCCTTCCCGTCCCAAGGAGTGTCCGACGCGGTCTTCCAGATCTCACGGGCCGTGTCGACGTCGATGTGGCCGTCCAACGCCGTGAGCGCGCGCCGCGCCGTCGCGTCATAGGTGCGCAACGTGGCGCCCCGGAACCAGTTGTGCTTACCCGGCTGGGGACCGTCCACGGCATCGATGCCTTGCAAGGCCGCCAGGAACCCGGCCAGGTCGAGGGCGAAGCGGACCGGGTCGGCGATGCGGTCCGCGGTCGCGGGTTCGCCCTGAAGCCACGGATGGATCGACCACGGGAAGGGGTAGTCCGCCCCAGGACTCCCCTTCGCCACCGGGATCGGGATGGGGAGAGGCAGTGACGGGGCGAGCCGCGGCAGCCAGTGCTGTTCTTTGTCGACGGCCAGGGCGTACTCGGCCGCGCTCGGCAGACGCACCACCATCGCGTCGCCGAGCAGGAAGGTGAAGTTGTCCCAGCCGCCCTTGGCAACGGGCCGGACCGGGAGGCCGGCCCACTCCGGGAACTGGTCCCCGATCAACCGGCGAACCTGCGCCGCGTCGACGGTGATGCGCTGGGGCACGGGCCCCAGGTCGGGAATGCTGCTCAAATCCGGGATCCTTGCTCGGACGGCCGTGTCCTGGCCGGTCGGGGTGGTCGTGAGTGGCGAAGAGGGGTTGTAAACCCCCACCCCCCCACCCCCACCCCCGCCCACAGACGGCAGGGGGGGGGAAATAACACCAAAGGGGACACACATACCCCCCCCCCCA
>NZ_JBHXJK010000079.1:0-30306 GCF_042723255.1 Amycolatopsis thailandensis | reverse complement strand
TTCGTGCCATGTTGGGTTACACCCCGAATCGCCACTCACGACCACCCCGGCCAAGTACGGCCTGGTGGGAAGAAGTCCGTCGATCGTGACAGCTCTTCCCGCCCGCGCAAGTCCTTTTCGGCTAGCGACTCGCGTTGAACGGCGTCAGCGGGTCCCAAAGCTTCTTGCAGTGGTGCTGCCGTGGAATCTCGGTGGTGAGCTGACTGTCACCGGCGGCGTTGAGCGCCATGACGACGGGATTGTCCTCGGTGTAGGGATCCCAACGGGGTGCCCCGTCCACCGTGGGATTGCCGGTGCGGGCGAATCCGGTCCACTGGGTGAGCAACTGGTCGGACAGGACCTGCTGATTGGGGGTGAGCTTGTTGCCGCCCGGGAGCAGCAACAGCATTTCGGCGATGTGATAGGCGCCGTTCGGTTTGGTGGGGTCGAGGAAGAACTGCGGAGGAACGTCCGTGTCGTCGAATTGGTAGGCGAACACCGGGATGTGCTTCGACAGCCGTTCGCTGTTGAGCACGGAGGGGCAGACCGAATTGGAGTCGGCCACGATGGTCCGGTAGGCGAGGAACGGCGCGGGCGTCGGGAACCGCTTCAGCGGGTAAGTCCTGCGGACGGCGGGTGCGTGCTCGCCATACTGCTGGAGCACGAGCTTTTCGTAGTCGGCCGGAGTGGACGCGGAGGGCAGCTGGGTCTCGTCGCGGTCCACACCGTGGATCAGTGCCACGTCGTTGACGCGCCCGGTGGCGAACGCCTCCCCCGGCGACATCGGCAGGAACTTCCCGTCCACGATGGGCGCTATCGTGCCGTTGCCGGGCTCCCGTCCGTGATCCGCCTGTTTGAGCAGGGCGGCCGCGGGCACCTTGCGCAGACACGCGGCGGCCTCGGCCTCGACCCCGCAGCCGACACCGGCGGCGAACTTCGCGCCCGCGCGGTGCGCCTGCTCCTCGGTGGGCAGTTTCGACTTGCAATCCTGCGCCTGCCAGACGGTGTCCACGCCGAGCAGCGAGTTGTACTCCCCGCTTTGAGCGATGCCGCGCTTGAACAATCCCGCCGAACTCGGCGCGGTCGTATGGGCGCAGACGCTCGAACCACCCGCGGAAGCACCGTAGATCGTCACGTTGTGCGGGTCGCCGCCGAACCGCGCGATGTTGCGCTGCACCCAGCGCAAAGCGGCCTGCTGGTCCAGCAATCCGTAGTTCCCGGCGTGCTCACCGAACCCTTCGTGAGCCAAGAACCCGAAGATCCCGAGCCGGTAGTTGACCTCCACGCTGATGACGTTGCCCCCGGTCACCAGGCGGCTCGCGTCCTGCGGCTTCAACAGCAGGAACCCGCCGCCGTGGATCTGCACCATCACCGCGAGCGGCCCTGGCCCCGGTTTGGCCGGCGCGCGGACGGTCAGGTTGAGGCAGTCCTCGTTGTCCGTGGCCGGGCCCACGCTCGCCGGCTGCGCGCACTGGTTGCCTTCGGTGGTCGCGGCGAAGGTCTCCGTCCACGGAGTGGGCCTGCGCGGCGCCTTCCAGCGCAGTTCCCCGATCGGCGGCGCGCCGTAACGGATCCCTTGCCACGACGTGACTTCGGCGCCCTTGACGCCGCACACCGGACCGTCGTCCGTCTTCACCGTGGTGCCCGGTGAGCAGACCGGCGCGGGTGGATCCGCCTTGATCAGATCGCTGGCCATGGACGCCGAACCGGTCAACGGCGTCGCGATCAGCATGGTGGCCGCGACGGCGGCCACCACCTTTCTGTCGAGTCTCATCCGTCCTCCTCCGCGGTGGCGATGATCTCCAGTCTTGCCACCACCGAGAAAGCCACAACCTCCATTCGGCCGCCCGGGAATGGTCATAATCCCGGTCAAGATGGTCTTCGCCGGGGCCCGGATTCAGCCAGGAAGGAATACGGGAAAGAAGGCCGCGGAAACAACGGAAATCACCGGTCAGGAATTGATCCGGGTCTTTCCGGGTACGAGATCGGCGAGGAGCGCGGACTGTTCCCGCCGGTAGGCCTCGACGTTCGCCAGTTTGACGTCCTCGTAACCGCGAACCAGATCGGGCAGCTCGGCCAACGCGAGCAGCCTGCCGCGATCGGCGGCTTCGGTGCCGAACGCGGCGAGGATCGTCTCCCGGTACTGCGTGACGAGTTCCCGCTCCACCTTCCGGACGTGTGCCTTGCCGAACGGGTCCCAGCGCGTGCCGCGCAGCTTCCGGGCGGCGCGCAGCGCGACGAACACCGGGCGGAACTTCGGGCCCAGCGCGATCTTCCGCTTCATCCCGAGCGCGCGGAGCACGGGCGGGTGCAGACGGTAGGCATAGCGGCTGCCCACCCCGAACTCCGCCTCGATGCCCGCGATCACGGCAGGGTCGAGCGAAAGCCGCGCGACCTCGTACTCGTCCTTGTAGGCCATCAGTTTGTGCAGGTTGCGCGCCACCGCCTCGGTGACGGCGGTCGAATCCCCTTCCAGGACCCGGATCCGTTCCACGAATTCCGCGTATTCCCGCGCGTAGCGAACATCTTGGTACTGGACGAGTTCGGGGACGCGGATGTCCAGCAGGCGCGCGAGTTCCGAACCCTGCTCGGCCTGCACGAGCGCGCGGGCGCGAAGAGCGGCCGCCGACGGAGCGGGAGCCGCGGCGACGGCGGGCGGGGCGACAGCCGCGTGCAGCCCGTCGGGATCGGCGACGAGTTGCCTGCCCCGCCGGAAGGCCTGGAGGTTGCCCGCGACGGCGACCCCGTTGAGTTCGATCGCGCGTTCCAGGCTGGCCGCGTCCAGCGGGATGGCGCCGGTCTGGTGCGCCGCGCCGAGCTGGAGGATGTTGGCGAACTGGTCGTCGTCGAACAGGGTTTCCGCCAGTGCTCGCGCGTCCAGCGCCACGGTCCTGGCCGAGTTCTCCGAGATCGCGCCGCGCACGGCAGCCGCGTCGGGGAAGGACACGGTGGTGTCGACGACCATCCGCCCGGTGGGCACCTCGGTCGTGGAGACCACGGCGGTGGTCCGGCCGGGGTCCGCCACCGTCAGATGCACCGGGTCGGCGCCGACGAGGACGTCACAGGCCAGGTAGAGATCGCATTCCCCGGCCGCGAGCTTCGGCGCCTGCGGTGTCGGCCCGGCGGTGATCTTCAGATCCGAGACGACGGCGCCGCCCTTCTGCGCGAGCCCGGTCTGATCCAGGGTCCGGACCTGCTTGCCCTCGATCACGGCGGCCGTGGCGAGGATCTGCGCGACGGTGACCACGCCGGTCCCGCCGACCCCGGTGATCCGCACGGTGAAGTCGGTGCCGCCGGTCTCGGGCGCGGGCAACTCGGCCGCGGTGATCTCCCCGGCCCGCCGCCGGTGTTTCCGCCCGGTGGGCACCACCGTCATGAACGAGGGGCAGTCCCCCGCCAGACACGAATAGTCCACGTTGCACGACGACTGGTGGATCGTGGTCTTCCGGCCGAATTCGGTGCTGACCGGCTGCACCGACAGGCAGTTCGACTTCTCACCGCAGTCACCGCATCCTTCGCAGACGCGTTCGTTGATCACGACCTTGGTGGCCGGGGTCTCCAGCTTCCCGCGACGGCGTTTGCGGCGCTTCTCCGCGGCGCATTCCTGGTCGTGGATGAGCACGGTCACGCCGGAGATGCCGGCCAGTTCCTCTTGTGTGCTCAGCAATTCGTCACGATGCCGGACCTCGACGCCGTCGGGCATGCGCGTCCCGCGGAACCGTTTGGGCTCGTCGCTGGTGATGACCACCTTGGCGACACCTTCGACCAGGAGCAGCGACGCCAGCCGTTCCACCGGGAGCCCGCCGACGGCGTCCTGGCCGCCGGTCATCGCGACGGTCGCGTTGTAGAGGATCTTGTACGTGATGTTCACCCCGGCGGCCACCGCCGCCCGCACCGCGAGGCTGCCGGAGTGGGTGAACGTGCCGTCGCCGATGTTCTGCACGAAATGCTTCGCGTCGACGAACGGCTCCATCCCGAGCCACTGCGCGCCCTCGCCGCCCATCTGGGTCAGGCCGACGACGTCACCGACCTGTTCCGGTTCCATGAACAGCGCCATCGCGTGACAGCCGATGCCGCCACCCACCACGGTCCCCTCGGGCACTTTGGTCGACGAGTTGTGCGGGCAGCCGGAGCAGAAGTACGGCGTCCTGGTCAGCAACGGGATCGAGATGCGCTCACGGCGGCGCTGCTGCCGCCACGCCGTCACGGACGGGATCTCGTGGTGCTCGGTCAGCCGCCCGGCCAGCACCCTGGCGACGGCGTCCGGGTCGAGTTCCCCGAGTTCGGTGCACAGGGTCCGGCCGTCGGGGCCGGTCTTGCCGTACACGGCGGGCGCCCCGGCGGTGCCGTAAAGCACCTCCTTGATCGCCGCCTCGACGAAGGAGCGCTTCTCCTCCACCACGACGATCTCGCTCAGGCCATCGGCGAAGCGGCGGACGATCGACGGTTCGAGCGGGTGGATGACACCGAGTTTGAGGATCCGGATCCCGTGCCGGGACAACGCTTCCGCGTCCAGGCCGAGCAGCCGCAGCGCCTGCATCAAGTCCAAATAGGACTTTCCGGCGGTGACGATGCCGATCCGGTCCGCGGGCCCTTCCTGGACGATCCGGTTGATCCCGCTCGCCCGCACGTACTCGACGGCGAGCGGCACACGTTCGGTGTAGAGGCTGCGTTCGAGCGCCATCAGCGTGGTCCCGAGCAGCCGCGAGGTGGGCTTGTGCCGGTAGGGCGTGAAACCCTTGGCCAGCTCCGGCGCCGTCCACCGCGGCTGGACGTGGGCGGTGCTCGCGGCGTCGGCCACGTTCGCCACGAGTTTCATCGACGACCACAGCCCGCTCGCCCTGGACAGCTCGACGGCGTGCAGCCCGAAGTCGAGCACGTCCTGGGAGTCGGACGGGAAGAACACCGGCATGGCGAGGTCGGCGAGCGCGAGCTCGGAGGCGCAGGGCACCGACGAGGACTTGGCGTTCGGGTCGTCGCCGACCAGCGCCACCGCGCCGCCCGCCGGATCGGTGCCCGCGAGGTTGGCGTGCCGCAGGGCGTCCGTCGCCCGGTCCAGGCCGGGCGCCTTGCCGTACCAGAAGCCGGTGACCCCGCCGGGTGACGAGCCCACCGACGAGGTGAGCTGGCTGCCCATGACCGCGGTCGCGGCGAGTTCCTCGTTCAGGCCCGGACGGTGCACGACGTCGTGCTTGTCGAGCAGGACGGAGCGGCGGCCGAGTTCGAGGTCGTACCCGGCCAGCGGGGAACCCTCGTACCCGGAGACGAACACGGCGGGCGACGCCCCGGCGGCGCGGTCGTGGCGCACCCGGTCGAACAGCATCCTGACCAGCGCCTGGACCCCGCTGAGATAGACGGTGCCGTCCTCCCGCAGATAGCGGTCCTCCAACGTGAACTGCTCCACCAGACCTGCCTCCTTCGGCACCCCCGCGTGACGTCACGACAGGAGACCCGACCGCGCCGGGCCGTCGCAACAAGCGGCAGTCTATTGATCCCCAGCGCGCAAAAAATCTGACCCTTCTTCTCCGCTGGCCGATATCCGTTGCGTCTGCGTACCATCTCGGCTCATGGCGGACCTGCTCATCGACGAGACCGATCGCGAGATCCTCGAACTGCTCCGGGAAGACGCCCGGCGCACCCTGGGAGATATCGGCGCCCGCGTCACGCTGTCGACCGCGGCGGTCAAACGCCGCATCGACCGCATGCAGGAGAACGGTGTCATCACCGGCTACACCGTCCAGATCGACCACGCCAAACTCGGCTGGGGCATCGAGGCGTTCACCGAACTGCGCTTCACCGGGACCACCAAGGTCGGCGAGATCGTCCGCACGACCACCCGCATGCCGGAGGCCCAGGCGGTGTTCACCATCGCGGGCGACCCCGACGCGCTCGTCTGGCTGCGGGTCCGGGACATGGGTCACCTGCAGCGGACCATCGACGAGATCAGGCGGCATCACCAGGTGACGGGCACGAAGACGCTGATGGTGCTGGAGTCGTGGACCCGGGGACAGCAGTGGCCCCAGGCCGACGTCTGATCCAGTGGGTCACTGGACGTGGCCGGCACGGCCTTGATCAGCGCGGCGCGGGTTGGGAAAGCCACTTTCGCAACGTTGAAGGTTGTGAACGTGGCTTTCGCATCACGACCACCCCGGCCCGGCGGCATCGAGCAGTGAGTCCTCTGCATGTCCCGGCTGCCGGAATAGCGCGATCCCGACACCTCCTCCGCCGAATCGGTCCAGGTGGTCGCGAGTGGCGATTCGGGTTCTCTTGAGGGGTAAGACAAAGGTGTCGGGTCGTTGTGGCCGGCGAGAGCGTGAGATGTCACTCAGGTTGAGGGGTGTGGTGACCGGTCCGGTCACGCGGGACTGTGTGGATTTCTGAGCGTCCAACGCACCAAAATCCACACAGTCAGCGCCCGAGTTCCGGTGTCGCGCGGAGTCGCTGACCCGTTCCACCATACGCCACGTTTGCCTTTCGGGCCTCTAACCCGAATCGCCACTCACGACCCACTGGACCCGCTCCCCCGCAGCAGCCGCCGCCCGATCCGGGCAAGATACGCACCGAACTCAGCCGGTTCCTCCACCGTGAACCCGATGTCGGTGAGCGTCAGGACGACAGCCAGCCACTCGAAGGAATCGACGTACGCGACGTATCGGCACCTGTCCTCGCCGAGCGCTTCGAAGCTCCCGTCGACCCGGTGAAGCCGGGCCGCGGCCTCACCCGCGCCGACGTCGAGGGTCAGCGTGATCCGGAGCGATTTCGGACTGTGGAAGCGGTCCTGGAGATGCCCCGCGACGTCGTCGACGGGCAGGTCACGGGGTTCGAACGCCACGTCGGTCGGCTTCGGCGAGGCGATCCGGTCGAGACGGAAGCTCCGCCAGTCCCGCCGGTCGAGGTCCCAGGCGTAGAGGTACCACCGCCTGCCGAGCTGCACGAGGCGCATCGGTTCGACCGTCCGGGACGACGGGCCGTCCTTCGCCGTATACGCGAACTCGAGGCACCGGCGGGAAGCGATCGCCGCGGCGAGGACGTTCAGGATGTCGGGAGTGACCCGCGGTTGTTCACCGCCCCCGAATTCGACCGCGGCGAGCATCGCGTCGGTCCGCCGTCGCAGCGCCGGCGGGAGGACTCGCCGGAGTTTCGCGGCGGCGCGGTCCGCCGATTCGGCGGTCAGGTCGATGCCGGTCCCGCCCGCGGCGGCCAGGCGCAGTCCGAGCACGGTGGCGATCGCCTCGTCGTGTTCCAGCATGAGCGGCGGCAGCGCGGCCCCGGCGACGAGCCGGTAGTTGCCTCCCGGGCCACGGCTGCTCTCCACGGGATAGCCCAGGCCGCGGAGGTGGTCGATGTCCCGGCGAAGGGTGCGGGGCGGGACCTCCATGGCCGTCGCGAGTTCGGCGGCGGGCCACGCCCGGCCGGTCTGGAGCAGCGACAACAGCCGCAGCATCCGTTCTCGTGGTGCGGTCACGACGCCTCCCGATAATTGTGGCCGTAAACCGGCCACATCTCATCGTAGCGTGACGTCATGGCGAAAGATGAGCGCGGACGATGGATCACGGTGGAAGGCGCGCGGACGAACAACCTTCGCGAGGTGTCGGTGCGCGTGCCGAAACATCGGCTGACGGTGTTCACCGGCGTATCGGGATCGGGGAAGTCTTCCCTGGCCTTCGACACGATCGCGGCCGAAGCCGAGCGTCTGGTCACCGGGACCTATCCCGCCTTCGTCCGCAACCGGCTCCCGCAGCATCCGCCCGCCGACGTCGACCGGATCGACGGGCTGATCTTCACCACGATCGTGGATCAACGCCGGTTCACCGGCAACGCGCGGTCCACGGTGGGCACGGCGGGCGACATCGCGCCGCTGCTGCGGTTGCTGTTCTCCCGCCTCGGAAAACCGGGCGCCGGGTTCTCCCCCGCGTACTCGTTCAACGATCCCAGCGGGATGTGCCCGCGCTGTGAAGGGCTCGGCGTGGTCGACGACATCGATCTCGACCGGCTGCTCGACCGCTCGCGCAGCCTGCGCGACGGCGCCGTGCGCTTCCCGACGTTCGCCCCGGGGACCTACCGGTGGAAGCGGCTCGTCCACTCCGGACTCGTCGACCCGGACGTCCCGTTGCAACGGTTACCGGCGACGAAGGTCGAAACCTTGCTGCACGCCGAAGGACTTCCCCTCGACAACCCCGGCTCCGAATACCCCAAGCACGGCGTCTTCGACGGCGTCGTCCCGCGACTGCGGGAGTCGTACCTCCGCAAGACGCCGTCGCGCCTCACCGCCGAGGAACAGGAAGGGCTCGCCGGAGTCGTCACCCGCGGCGTCTGCCCGGACTGTGCGGGTACCCGCCTCGCCAAGGCGGCGCGCGACAGCCTGATCGACGGGCGGTCCATCGCGGACTGGTCGGCCTTGCCGGTCGGCGATCTGCGCGACGTCGTCGCGACAGTGCGCGATCCGTCGGTGGCGCCGCTGGTACGGGCGATCCGGGAGCGGCTCGACGCGCTGGCGTCCGTCGGCCTCGGTTATCTCAGCCTGTCGCGGGAATCGAGGACGCTGTCCGGCGGCGAGGCCCAGCGCGTCAAGATCGTCCGTCACCTCGGCAGCGCGCTCAGCGACGTCTGCTACGTGTTCGACGAACCCAGCACCGGCTTGCACCCGCACGACGTGCACCGGCTCCTGGAGCTGCTGACCAAGCTCCGCGACGCGCACAACACGATTCTCGTGGTCGAGCACCATCCCGCGGTCATCGCGGCCGCCGATCACGTCATCGACCTCGGACCGGCCGGCGGTGACGGCGGCGGGCGCGTCCAGTTCGAAGGCGGCCCCGGCGCACTCGCCCGCAGTGGCACCGAAACCGGGCGTTCCCTCCGTACGCCGCTCCACTTCCGGGAACGACCCCGTACCGCCCGGGGAAGCGTGACGATCTCCGGTGCCCGTAGCCACAACCTGCGTGACGTCACCGTCGACGTGCCGCTCGGCGTCCTGACCGTCGTCTCCGGGGTCGCCGGTTCCGGCAAGAGCAGCCTGATCACCGGCGAACTCCCCCGGCAGCATCCCGGTTTCGTCGTCGTCGACCAGGCCCCGCTGCGTGGTGGCATCCGGTCCACCCCCGCCACGGTGCTCGGTGTCGCCGAGCCCGTCCGCGAGGCCTTCGGCAAGGCCACGGGGAAACATCCATCGTGGTTCAGCGCCAACGGCCGGGGCGCCTGCCCGCTCTGCAAAGGGAAAGGCGTCATCGTCACCGACCTGGCTTTCCTCGACGACGTCCAGACCGGCTGCGACGCCTGCGGCGGCACCCGGTTCAACCCGGAGGCGCTCGCCGCGCGCCTGAACGGCCGGTCCATCGCCGACGTCCTGGCACTGAACCCCGCGGACGCCGCCGCCCTGTTCGGCGAGCGGTCCGCCATCGGGCAACGACTGCGCTGGCTGGACCGGGTGGGGCTCGGCTACCTGACGATCGGGCAGAGCCTCGACACCCTGTCCGGTGGCGAAAGGCAACGCCTCCTCCTCGCCCGCCACCTCGCGGACGCGGGCCCCGCCGACGACCTGCGCCTGGTCCTCGACGAACCCACCGCCGGGCTGCACGGCAGCGACGTCGACCGGCTGCTCGTCCTTTGCGACGAACTCGTCGACGACGGCGCGACCCTCGTCCTGATCGAGCACGACCAGCAGGTGATCGCGCACGCCGACCATGTCATCGACATCGGGCCCGGCGCGGGTTCCGACGGCGGGACGGTCGTGTTCGAGGGCACGCCGTCGGCCCTGGCCGAGGAGCCCGCTTCGCTCACTGGCCGCTACCTGCGAACCCGCTGAAAAACGCGTTCCCGGCGCCGGACGGCGCCGGGAACACCCACCCGCCCGGGAACAGTTCCCGGGCGAGCGCGATGATTCCCGATCAGGCTTTGCCCGACACGCCGGTACCGAACAGTTCTTCGCCCGACTTCCGGTGATCTAGCCCACCAGCTCGCAGGCCTTGTCCGCCTTCATCGCCTGGTCGAGCCCCGGCACCTTGGCGGTTTCGACCGAGGGCACGTGCGAAACCAGGTCGGCCCCGCTCAGGTTGAGGGCGGCCTTGGCGTATTCGACACCCGCTCTCGGCAGCAGGGTGCGGTACTCGGTCACCTTCCCGTGCAGCTTCCGATAGAAGGCCAGCTCACCGGACGCGAGCGTATTGGCCTCCTGCGCGGGCGGCCCGGCCTGAGGCAGTTTCTCGAGCCCGCCGATCGCCGCTGTCAGCGCGGTGTCCAGCTTCTCCAGCGACGCCGCCGCCTTCGGCAGATCCGCCTCGGACTCGATGTCGAAGCTTTTCGCCAGACTGTAGACGATCAACCGCATGTCCTTGACTGCAGCGCAATACCCGCCCGCCCAGGAGACCAGCGCCGGATCCGGACCGGCCGTGGACGGGGCCGCCGAGGACGGCGCGGACGCCGGCTCCGGCGGATTCGACCCGCACCCCGCGACAAGGCAGGCGACGACCGCGGTCACCCCGAAACGCATCGCTGTCCGGATCTTCATGCGGCGAGGGTAGAGCCGCCCGGCGGGACCGGTCCCTGACGCGCCGACTCCTCGTGGTCGACGACCTTGGTGAGGAAGTGCTGCTGCCCCAGCGTCCACACGTTGGTGGCCAGGAAGTACAGCAGCACACCGATCGGCACCGGGAAGAACGCGCCCGAGACCAGCATCCCGAGCGGCGCCAGGTACATCATCAGTTTGGTGATCCCCGCCGCCTGCGGGGCGGTCGCGGTCTGCCGGGCGAGCCCCGAGCGCATCGAGAAGAAGGTGGCCAGGCCGGCGATCAGCATCAGCGGCACCCCGACGGCGATCATGTGGACGTGGTCGGTGCCGAACGCGGCCAGCTCCGACGCCGGTTGGGAAAGCCAGTTGCCGAGCTTCGCGCCGAACAGATCGGCGTTGAGGAAGGACTCCACCCCGGCGCGGTCGAAAACGTGGTTCGACTGGGCGCCCGGGGCGAAATCGCGCAGGACCCAGTACAGCGAGAAGAACACCGGCAGCTGGATCAGCGCCGGGAGACAACCGCCCAGCGGGTTGGATCCGCTTTCGGCGTGCAACTTCTGCATCTCCGCCGCCATCCGCCGACGATCCTTGCCGTGCTTCTCCTGGATCTCGCGCATCCGCGGCGCGAGCGCCTGCATGCGACGGCCCGCGCGCAGCGCGCTCAGAGCGGGTTTGACCAGCAGAAGCCGCAGGGTGAAGACGAGGAACACGATGGACAGCACCCAGGCCAGGCCCGAGTCAGGACTCGCCACAGCGCCGAAAACCTTGTGCCAGAACCAGAGAATGGCGGAAACGGGGTACAGGAAGACATCGAACATGAACGGGTCACTCCGTCGTTTGAAGGTGCGTGGGCAGGAGTGACTGCCTCACCTTCGAACGAAGAGAGGGTCAGGCAGCCAAGATGCCCGGTGACGGAGCTCGTGGCCGGACGCGGCCGCGCGCGTCGGGGTCGCGAAGACTCAAGAACAGTTGCGCGCGTTCGCGCAGGCTGATGGCCCGCACCTTCATCGCGGCGGCCGCCGGTTCCGGACGGAAGTGCGCCGCGAGCGCGAGCAGGACGACGGCGAGGGACGCTGTCAGGGCGGCGGCCAGGCCGAGCGGATTGGCGACCGTCAGCGACGCCGTCAGCGCGGTGACCAGGCTCAGCGGGTTGACCCCGCCGACGACCGGGAGCACGACGAACAACTCGGGCAGGAACAGCGCAAGCATCAGCTTGAGCCGCACGCCGAAGTAGGTTCGCTCCACGTCACCGACACTACCGGAAATATTGCGTTGCGTGATTTCCGCGGTCGCGGGCAGTCTGGCGGCATGGGCCACGTGGAAGTCGCGCACGTCGAGTACTACCTGCCCGACGGGCGGTTGCTGCTCGGCGACGTCTCGTTCCGCGTCGGCGAGGGCAACGTCTGCGCACTCGTCGGGGCCAACGGGGCGGGCAAGACGACCTTGCTGCGGCTGATCTCGGGCGAACTCGCCCCCGACGGCGGCTCGGTGACCATCAGCGGCGGGCTCGGCGTGATGCCCCAGTTCGTCGGGTCGGTGCGCGACGAACGGACCGTGCGGGACCTGCTCGTGTCGGTGTCGCCGGACGCGCTTCGCTCAGCGGCCCGAGCAGTCGACGAGACCGAACTCGCGTTGATGGAACGCGACGACGAAGCGGCCCAGATGGCGTACGCCCAGGCGCTCGGCGACTGGGGCGACGCTCGCGGCTACGAAGCGGAAGTCATGTGGGACAAGTGCACGATGGCGGCGCTCAACCTGCCGTACGAGAAGGCGCGCTGGCGCGAGGTGCGCACCCTGTCCGGTGGTGAGCAGAAGCGGCTGGTCCTGGAAGCGCTGCTCCTCGGCGGCTGCGGCGTCCTCCTGCTCGACGAGCCGGACAACTACCTCGACGTCCCCGGCAAGCAGTGGCTGGAGGCGCGGCTGCGCGAGACGCAGAAGACCGTGCTGTTCGTTTCGCACGACCGGGAACTGCTCGCGCGGGCGGCGAAGAAGATCATCAGCGTCGAACCGGGCCCCGCCGGCGGCGACGTCTGGGTGCACGGCGGCGGCTTCGACACCTATCACCAGGCGCGCACGGAGCGGTTCGAACGTTTCGAAGAACTCCGCCGTCGTTGGGACGAAAAGCACGCCCAGCTCAAGAAACTCGTCGCCGACATGCGTCAGTACGCCGCGCGCAGCGACGAGATGGCTTCGCGCTACCACGCCGCGCAGACCCGGTTGCGCAAGTTCGAGGAGGCCGGAGCGCCCGCCGCTCCCCCGCGCGAACAGAAGATCACCATGCGCCTGCGCGGCGGCCGGACCGGCGTCCGCGCCGTCACCTGCGAAGGCCTCGAACTCCGCGGCCTGATGAAACCCTTCGACCTGGAGATCTTCTACGGCGAACGGGTCGCGGTGCTCGGCTCGAACGGCTCCGGCAAGTCGCATTTCCTGCGGCTGCTGGCCGGTGAGGACGTCGCGCACGACGGGCTGTGGAAGCTCGGCGCCCGGGTCGTCCCCGGGCATTTCGCGCAGACGCACGCCCATCCCGAACTGCTCGGGCGCACGCTCGTCGACATCCTCTGGACCGACCACGCACGCGGCCGCGGGCCCGCGATGAACATCCTGCGCCGGTACGAACTCGACGGCCAGGGCGACCAGCGGTTCGAGAAACTGTCCGGTGGCCAGCAGGCGCGGTTCCAGATCCTGCTGTTGGAGATCGGCGGGGCCACCGCCCTGCTGCTGGACGAGCCGACCGACAACCTCGACCTCGCTTCGGCGGAAGCGCTCCAGCAGGCGCTGGAAGCGTACGAAGGCACCACGATCTCGGTGACGCACGACCGGTGGTTCGCGCGCTCTTTCGATCGGTACCTCGTGTTCGGCTCGGACGGCCAGGTGCGGGAAACCCCGGAGCCGGTCTGGGACGAGCGGCCGGTGCGGCGCCAGCGGTGAGCTGGTGAAGTGAGTCCGTCCGAGGTCGTGGCTGATCTGCGGAAGCTGGTCAGAAGTACGGTTACGCTCCGTTGCAGTATGTACACTGATTGCCGTGACTCCGGAGGCGAGGCTGGCAGTCGTCGCGCAGGAGGTGCGGGACGGCAAGCGAGGGCCGGGTGAACTAACGGACGTCTTCGCCGGTGCCATCGTGTACGCGCAGCGGCCCGAGAAGCCTGGACTGTGGGTGACAGATCTAGGCGAGCGCGGCCGGTGGATGCTGGTGTTCTCCACGCTGGAACGCCTGGCCCGCCATGCCTGGGATTGTGACTACCTGTCCACGACCGGAGCCGATCTGCTGGAACTCGTCCCGCCGGGCATCGGTCTGATGGTTGATCCACACGAAGACCATCGGTTCCCCATCTTGTCGCGCATGGCGCCCCCGGACGTCATCGCGAGGACATGGACGCAAGCAGGGAAACGGCCGCCGCGTCCCGATATCACCGGATAGCGACGCGGAGACCGGAAATGGAGGGGGCTCCGAGATGGATGGTCCAGGCTTTCACGTCGAGATCGAGGTACTGGAAGGCGCCTCGAAGAACATGAGCCAGATCGTGCACGACCAGGAAAGCTTCGAGCTACGTGGCTTGTGTGGCGAGCCACCGCTTTACGGCCACGACGGCGTGCACGACGCTCTGGCCGAATTCTGCGGTAGCTGGAGCGTCGGGATCGACGCGCTGTCGGACCGCGCGAACGACCTCGGAACCCTGCTCGGCAACGCCGCTCAGGCATACCGCGCGGTCGAACACGACAACACCGGCGCGTTGAAGACCGATCCGGGCATCGACGCGATCACACCGGACGTGGCGCCCCGGTTCGGTGGCCGCTGATGGCGGAACTGGGCCAGACAACCGACTCGAAAGCACTGATTCCCGGCGACCCGCCGGCGGTCTACGAGAACGCCCGAGTCCTCGAGGCGCGGGCGAGCTCGGCGGGCGCGGTCGGCGATGCGTTGAAGCGGATCGATACCGGCGGATGGCATGGCCCGGCCTCGGACCGATTTCACGAGGACCACCAGACTGAAGTCCCGCGCTGGATGCAAGCCGACGACTCGCTCGACAACGCCGCTCAAGCCCTAACCGCCTACGCCGACACTTTGGCGTGGGCACAGGGCCAAGCCGCCGAAGCGATCGCCCAATGGCAGCGCGGCGATACCGCTACCGAGCAGGCCGAACAGGCATACGACCGCGCGGTAGCCGACGCGCAGACCCGAACGCGGGCCAACGCCGAACGCGGAGATCCCACCGTCGTCCAACCACCGGCGTTCACCGACCCCGGCGAGGCACATCGGCAGGCAGCCCGCGACATCCTGAAGCGGGCACGCCGTCAGCTGGCCGAAGCAGGTGACCGCTGCACGGAAGCCTTGCGGGTCGAGGCGTCGCTGGCCCCGCAAGACTCCCGCAGGCAGGCGGACGCCAATTTCTACGGCGGTATCCGGGACTCGATCTCCGGCGCCGGTGAAGCCCTCTGGGGTGCGATCTCCGACCCGGGCGGAACGGTCGCGGCGATGGCGCACAACGTCATGCACCCCGTCGAAACCTTCAAAGCCATCACCGCCTGGGACGACTGGGCCAACGGCCACGGCGACCGCGCCCTCGGCAAGATCACCGGCGGCCTGCTCGTGGGCCTCGGGTCGGGAAAACTCCTCAAAGACTTGGCCGGGCGGAAACATCACGACGCGGACGCACCGGCCGAACATCGTCCCGGCACCCCCGCCAGCACACCCGAAGCCCGGGTTGAGAGAGTTCAGCAGGGCATCACGGACAATCGTGGCAATCTGCTCGGGGTGGAGGACAGCAAAGGAGTACGCCTCATCGACGAGGCGCAGCTCAACCAAGTCCGGCAACACTTCCACGACAACCTCGGCGCACCAACCAAGGTTTATGAAACACCGAAAGGAACTGTGGAATTCTGGGAGATCAGCACTGACCCCAAGCAGCAGGTCGTCTACCGAACATACAGCGGTTCAGGGGGCGCCACTATTGACATTAACGGCGTGTCAGGCGTTGACATGAAACGTTTCCACATAAAGTGAGCTACTGATGAACGCAGACGAGAAGTACCAGGAAGAACTCGACTACTTTACCGAGTACGCTCAAGGTGACTGGGTTCCCATCAACTACATATTTGTTTCGGCAAGCAATCTCTTGGGCGCCGGAGCGAGTTTGCGGCAGATCACCGAAGTTGCCGAAGGAATGTTCAAGGACCTGTTCGCTCGAAACGTGTGCGTCGGCGACCTCACTGCGCATGATCCTGGTTTCGAGACGTGGCAGGGCACGCCCGGCGAGTGGCTCGAGCGAATCCGTGAAGATGTCGACAAGCGCGGCGACATCCCCGACCCCGGTGAATTCGGATGGCTGCACATCCCCGAATAGCCGGACACCACCATCGGCGCAGCCGGTCAACCGCGGTACCCGGCGGGGTGTGCGGGGGCGGCCTCCCGGTGTCCAGCGGCCGGAGAGCCGCTCTCGAACAACCACCGCCGGACAAGGAAGGCGACACGCCGACCGCGGGCGACCGCGATGGCTCGGCCGTGTGTTTTAATTCCGCCGCACCGCGTGACCGGTCCACCGGCGACCACGCCGAACCCGTCGAAGCTGGAGATCCCGTGAGGGCCGCCGCAATTCCCTTCGCCATCGCCGCTCTGTGCTGCGCGGCGTTCCTGGTGAGTTTCCTTCGCGACCGACGTCGTCTGCGAAACGGTTTCTATCTCTTCTTCGCGCTTTTGTTCCTCGGCATCACCTTCATCGCGCTACTCGCCTCGGCATCGCCCGAGGCGGCGAGCCTCGTCGCGTTCGGCGTGATCCTGCTCATCATCCCGACGGTTCTCGCGCTGACGATCTTCCTGATCTGCAACGGGATCACCATGCTCCGCCGCGAAGGACGCCGTCTGGCCAACGTGCTTTCGCTGCTGACGGGTCTCGGCATCTGCGCGCTCATCGTTTTCAACGTGACGGTCACGCAATTGGCTTGGGAGCCCCTCGACATCGTCCGGGGCAGCCTCAACGGAATCCTCGTCTATGTCTCGTTCCTTTTCGTCTGTTTCCTTCTTTATTCGATCGTCTACGGCCGAATCCGCACCGAGAAGGGCGTGGACTTCATCGTGGTACTGGGTTCGGGACTGCTGGAAGGTCACCGGGTGCCGCCGTTGCTGGCCGGCCGCTTGAACCGGGCCAAACGCGTCGTGGACGCCGAGGCTCGCCGCGGCCGCGAACCGATGGTGGTCACCTCGGGCGGACAAGGCCCCGACGAGGATCTGCCGGAGTCCCACGCCATGGCCGGGTATCTCGTCGAAAACGGGGTGCCGAGGGAACGGATCCTGCTGGAGGATCGGTCGCGGACGACGTTCGAGAATCTCACCTTCAGCGCCGAGATCATGAAGGAGCAGAAGGCGGACTACCGGTGCACGGTGGTCACGAACAACTTCCACGTACTCCGTGCCGCCCTCATCGCCCGCCGCGCCAAGGTGAACGGCCAGGTCATCGGATCGCCGACGGCCTGGTACTTCTGGCCGAGCGCCACCATCCGCGAATTCGTGGCCATCCTGGTGGACCACAAGATCAAGAACCTGATCATCTGCGGGCTGATCGTCCTCACCCAGGTTTCCCGCGCCTTCTGAAGAGGGCTGAAGGGACTTTGACACCCCGGCACGAATTCCCGGTGTCACCGCCCAGAGCGCCGTGACAAATCCGGGCCGTCCGTTGACAACACGGTTTTCGCCGGGCCATCGTCCTGCGCATGACCACGGACACCCGGCAGGCGATGGCGCTCCTGTTCGACAGGACGGCGAAGACCTACGACGCCCTCGGAGTCGACTTCTTCCGCGTGTTCGCCAGGGAACTGCTCGACCGGGTCGAACTCGTCCCCGGTGAACGGGTGCTGGACGTCGGCTGCGGACGCGGCGCGGTGCTGTTCCCGGCGGCCGAGCGGGTCGGCGCGGACGGATCCGTACTGGGCATAGACCTTTCCGCCGAAATGATCGAGCGCACCGCGAGAGACATTCGGGAGCGGGGAACCAACGCCTCGGTTTCCCTTATGGACGCCCAAGAACCCAGGCTGCCCGACGCCGGGTTCGACGTACTCCTCGCGTCCTTCGTGGTGTTCTTCCTGCCGGATCCGGTCGCCGCCCTGCGGTCGTGGCACCGCCTGGTCGAACCCGGCGGCCGGATGGGGGTGACGACGTTCGGCGCCGACGATCCCCGGTGGGCGGGCGTGCGCGAGGTGTTCAAACCGTTCGTACCGGCGGAATTGGCCTGGACACTGGCCATCAGGGCCGGTTTGTTCGCCTCCGTCGAGGGTTTCGGCCAGGCCGTGGAGTCGGCGGGCTTCACCGGTGTCACGTCCGAGGAACGTGTCTACCCGGTGAAGTTCGCCGACCCCCGGCACTGGATCGACTGGTCCTGGTCACAGGGCCAGCGGATGTTCTGGGAACTGGTCCCCGAAGACCGCCTCGACGCCGTGCGCCAGGCCGTGCTCGCGGAGCTCGAACCGCTGCGCGAACCCGACGGGAGCGTGGTGCTGGCGCAGACCGTGCGCTACACCCTCGCCCACCGCGGCTGACGGATCACAACGCGAGCCGCGGCCAGGACTCCGTGTCCCGCGACAACTGCCGGTCGTGCGTGGCGATCACCACCGCGGCCGGCGTGGTCCCGAGCGCGGCGGTCAGCTCGTCGACGAGGGTCGCGGACAGGTGGTTGGTCGGCTCGTCCAGCAGCACCACATGCGGACGGCGGGCCAGCACCAGCGCGAGATCCAGCCGCCGCCGCGCGCCGACCGACAGCTCGGCCACCGGTCGCCGTCGGTCGTAGCCGCCGAGCAGACCCAGTTCGCCCAGGCCCGGCCCGGAAGTCCCGGCCCTGGCGAGCTGTTCGTCGTACAACTCCGTCGCCGTCCGCCTGGCGGGCAGGTCGGATTCCTGCGCCAGCCGCCCGATCCTGGCCGACCGGGAGCGGGTGACCGTGCCCGTCTCCGGCTCCAGTTCTCCGGCGAGCACGGTCAGGAGCGTCGATTTGCCCGCGCCGTTGGGTCCGGTGATCACCAGCCGATCACCGCTTTCCAACACCAGATCGACCGGGCTGGTGAGCCGTCCGGCCACCGTCACCCCGGCGGCGCGGAGCAGGGTCGCGCCGCGCCGCTCCGGCAACTCGGGCATGACGAACCGGACGGGCGGCGGCGGGACCGCCACCACGTGCTCGGCCAGGTCCTCCTGCCGTCGGTGGACCGCGCGGACCAGCCCTGGCGCGCGAGTGGCGCGGACATGCCTGCCGGTGCCCTTGGGCGGACGCCAGTTGTCGCGCAACCGGTTGCGCGCCGCGCTCAGGTCGTCGGCCAGCCGTTGCCGCTCGGCGATCTGCTCGGCGTGCGACGCCTCCCAGCGAGCACGCTCCGCTCGCCGGGCCTCGACATAGGCGGCGTAGCCACCGCCGTGGACACGCGGCCGGTCGTCGCTCGACGGGTCGAGGTCGACCACCGTGGTGGCCACGTCTGCGAGCAACGCCCGGTCATGGCTGACCAGGACCACCACTCCCGGATGGGCGCGCAGCCGCTCGGTGAGGTGTTCGAGCCCGGCGGCGTCGAGGTGGTTGGTCGGCTCGTCGAGCAGCAGCACGGGATGTCCCGCGCCGAGCAGACAGGCCAGCCGGACCCGGTGGCGTTGCCCGACCGACAGTGTCCCGAGTGGACGGTCACGGTCGTCGACGGCGTTCAAGGCGGCCAGTGACACCTCGACCCGCCTGTCGGCGTCCCACGCGTCGAGGACCTCGGCGTCGGCCAACGCGGCGGCGAAGAAGTCGTCCGCACCGGGACGACCGGCGCCGATCGCCTCGGTGGCGGCTTCCAGGCGGGCCAGCGCGCCGCGGACTTCGGCCAGTTCGAGGTCGATCAGCGCGCCGACGGTGTCGGTCGCGCCGAGCGGGATCTGCTGGTCGGCGACGCCGACCGAACCCGAGCGGTGGACCTCGCCCTGGTCGGGGGCCAGCTCACCGGCGAGAACGCGGAGAAGAGTGGTCTTGCCGCGGCCGTTCTCCCCGACGAGGGCGACGCGCTCGCCCGCCGCGGCGACGAGGTCGACCCCGGACAGCACGGGCCGTCCCCCGAAAGACAGGTGGACGCCGGACAGGCGGACGTGTGCCGCGCGCACAGGCGCGGGCGAAAGAGGGGATGACATGAAGGAACTGCCTCCGATGAAAAGTGATGAGCAGGAAGAAGCTCCGGTACCGCGGCTCGCGGGTACCGGTGGAGGCGTCGTTCCTCAGAGGAACAGCAGTTGCTGCATCACGATCGAGAGAGTAGGACAGGCCCGAAGGGCGGCGCATCCGATTTTCGGCGGATGCGAGATTCACACCTTCGCACCATCCCCCAGGCCGCCCGGTCACGCCGCGGGCACCCGCTCCCACGTGCGACGACACCCCGCTCTTAACCCGCGAGCGCGGCCGCAAACCCGCACTTTCCGGGGTCACCCACAGGAGCACCACGACGGTTGCCATGATCACTTGACCGGCCGACGGTGGCCTTCTCAGCAGCATCGTTCGAGAGGAGCCAGGACCGATGGCGAAGACCATGCAGCCGCAGGAACTCATCGACAGTGCCGTGGTCGACCCGACCGGCAACAAGCTCGGGAAGGTGGGCACCGTCTACCTCGCCGACTCGACGCACCAACCGGAATGGATCACGGTCAAGACGGGCCTGTTCGGTACCAAGGAGAGTTTCGTCCCGCTCTCGGGCGCGCACACGGACAAGGACGGCGTGCACGTCCGCGTCGACAAGGACGCTGTCTCGGACGCGCCCCGCATCGAAGCCGACGGCCACCTGTCCCAGGAGGAGAGCGCGCAGCTGTACAAGCATTACGGGCTGCCGATGCCGCGGACCTCGCCGGACGGCCGGATGGACGACCGGACGCAGGGCCGGGGCCGCCCCGGCATGGACACCGCCGGCGCCGGGACGGGCAAGGGAGCCATGGGCGGCACGGGCCGGGGCAAGGCCGGGATGGACGCCGGCACCGGAAAGCAGGACCGGGACGCCGAGCACACCATGACGCGCTCCGAGGAGCGGCTGAACGTCGGCACCGAGCAGGTCGAGACCGGCCACGTCCGGCTGCGCAAGTACGTCGTCACCGAAGAGCAGCAGGTCACCGTGCCGGTCAGCCACGAAGAGGTCCGCATCGAACGGGAGCCGATCACCGGCGCCTCCGGCGGGAAGGCCGAGATCGCCGAGGACGAGCAGGAAGTCGTGCTGCACGCCGAGAAGCCGGTCGTGAACAAGGAAACCGTCGCGGTCGAGCGGGCGAGGCTCAAGACCGAGACCGTCACCGAGGACCAGACGATCTCCGGCAAGGTCCGCAAGGAACAGTTCGAGGTCACGGACGACGAGGGCAAACACCGCAAGTCCTGATCCCGGAACGGGGGCGGCCCGCGCGACGGGCCGCCCCCGGGTGGGTCACCCGACGCTCTTATCGAGGGCCGAGATGGCGACTTCGCAACGGGCCACCCCTCGGGTTCAGCGCGTGCGCCGGACGCGGGCGGCCGCGACCACGAAGCCCGTGGCCACCGCACCCGCGATCGCGCAGCCGACACCGAACGCCACCGCGGGCTCGTGCACTCGCAGGGCCGAGACGCACAGCCACACCGTCGCGCCGAACAGCAGGCCGAGCACCGGTCCGCCGACGAGCGCACCCCGCCAGCGATGGCCGTTGCGGAGGGTCCGCAGCCCGGATTCCAGATACGCCAAGGCGAACAGCGCCAGGATCAGGCTGCCCGCGCCGAGCGCGCTCGCGAGCGGGTGCTGCCGGGTGACGACCGTGAAGGACTGGGGGACGCCGTCCGTCGTCACCGTCGCGGTGACGGCGCCGCCGACGATCCACCGGGTGAGCCCGGGAAACCTGAGGTCGGCCCGGAAGCCGTCGCCGTCGGGCTTCGGTACCGCCGACGCCGAACCGAGCGGGATGCCCGCCGCCGAAAGCTCGAGCGTCAGGTCCCCTGGGGTTCCCGGGCCGGTCACCGCGAACGTCTTGCTGAGGTCCACGGTCGCCGAAGAGGCGTCCGCGCCGTCGATCTTCAGCGCCGTGGCCTCGTGCGACAGCCGTTCCGGGGTGAGCAGCACGAGCACCACGAGCGCGACCGCGGCGAGCGCCGCCACGAGCCGGAACCAGAGCACCGCCCCCGGGCGGCCGTCGGCCCGGGACTCGGGTTCGAACGTCGCGCGGGTCGCCGACAGCGTCGGATCCGGGGCGGGTCGGCGAACCGGCCGGGTCGGACCGTCCCCGACCGGGGCCGGCGCGGCGACCGGCGTGCTGAGCGCCGAGATCACCCGCGGGGTGAGATGCCGGACCGGCACCCGGGAGCGTTCCAGCCAGCCTTGCCCATAGACGGCGGTGGCGGCGGAGGCGAGGTCGGCCGCGAAGGTTTCCGCGTCGCGGTAACGGGAGTCGAGTTCACGCGCGAGGCTGCGCATGACGACGCCGGCGATCGGCGCGGGCACGCCGTCGATCGGCCGCGGGTCGGTGAACATGTGCTGGCGCATCATGCTGATCGCGCCCCGCGTGTTGTCGAACGGCAGCTTCCCGGACAGCAGTTCGTAGAGCACCGTGCCCGCCGAGTACACGTCGGCCGCCGGGCTCAGCGCGTTGCCCAGCGCCTGCTCCGGCGCGATGTAGGCGGGCGTGCCGAGGACTTCGCCGCCGTGCGTGACGAGAGTGGCGCCCTCGCTGATCACCTTCGCGATGCCGAAGTCGGCGACCTTCATCACGCCTTGCGTGCTGAGGAGCAGGTTCTTCGGCTTGACGTCCAGGTGCAGGACGCCCGCTTCGTGCGCCGCGTGGAGCCCGGCGAGCATCGCCAGCCCGATCGCGCAGGCCTGCTCGGGGCCGACTCCCCCGCTCTGGAACCGGCTGTGCACCGTGCCGCCGTCGAGGCGCTCCATCACCAGCAGGTGCTCGCGGCCGGTGCGCACGTAGTCGTACACGGGCACGATGTGCGGGTGGTCGAGGCTGGCCAGCACTCGCGCTTCGCGGTCGAAGAGCTCGCTGCTGACGGCGTGGTTCAGCACGTCCCACGGCAGCTGTTTGATGGCGACGTCGCGGCGCAGCGACCGGTGGACGCCGGCGAAGACGACCCCCATCCCGCCTTGCCCGATCGCGGCCCCGATCTCGTACTGCGGCAGCGCCGCGACGACCTCGGCGGGTGCGCTCACGGTTTGAATTCCTTGGTGGCGTCGGGGAAACGGACCGTTTCGTCGTTGTCGGGCACGGGCGCCGGATGCGGGGTCAGGTAGCCGAGCAGGAACGCGATGACGGCGGCGCCGAGAACCACCGGGATCTCGATCGCCGGTTCCGGCGGGACGAGCCGCAGCACGGACAGCGAGACGACGGCGACGAGCCCGGTGCCGAACCCGGCGGGCAGGAAGCGCAGGCCGCGTCGCCAGCGGTTGACGGGCAGCCGGTGGCGGGCGAGCGCGAGCAGCGCGGTCAGCCACGCCAGCACGGTGAGCACGAGCATCGCGAGGCCGAAAGCGCCGTAGACGGACCAGAAGGACCCGCGGATGTCGGCGACCGTGGCCGCCTCGCCGAGCGTGCCGCGCTGGGCGTCGAGCAGTTCGACCGTGGACGGGAGCAGCCCGATCGCCTGGCCGGAGAGGTCGGCCATGTCCAGCACGAAGGTCCTGGTGACCCGGCTGTGCGCGGGGACCTCGAACGGCGCGGTGGTGTCGTAGGCGAAGAAGGTCAGCGCGAGCGCGACGCCGGACACCCGCACGCTGCGGACCTTGACCGGCGTCCCGCCGCTGTTGGACGCCGTGACGGTCAGTTCGATCTGCTTCGCCGGATCGATCATCACCGTGGCGTTGGTGATGGGCCGGTCGTCCAGGGTGACCGCGAGGTCGAGCCCGCCGCTTCCGGCACTGTCCGCAATGGCCGGTGGCGAGCCCGAGAGGACAGCGCACAGCCCCAACGCAACCCCTGCCGCGATGACACGTCCCATTTTGCGTATCCCCTGTTTGCGTAATCCGACTGGTCCGGAATGCTACAGCGAGTACTTACCGGAGAGGGACGTCCCAATGCGTATCGTGGTTCGCCTGATATTCGGCGCCGTGACCGGGTTGTTGTTCCTGCTTTCCCTTGTGGGAGCGGGAAACGCGCAACAGTCCCCTTATCAATCGACGGTTGGTTTGAAACCTTCGAGCGGACCCGCCGGGAGTTCTTTCACCATTTCCTGGAATTTCTCCCCGTGCAAAGGGCCGATTTCCTTCACCTGGGCGGGAGCGTCCATCACCTCGGTCAGTGCCCCGAGTGGACAGGTGGGTGCGACGGTGCCGGGCAACGCGACACCGGGCAGCTACACCGTCACGGGCAACTGCACGAACGCGCGGACCGGTCAGCCGCTGACCGGGAACGCGACCTTCCGGGTGACCGGAACCGTGACCACCTCGCCCACGACGACGAAGGTGCCTCCGACCACGAAACCGTCGGTTCCGGTGACCACCCCGACCAGACCGGGGACGACCACCACGCCGACCACCCCCGTCACCACGACGACCTCGCCCACGACGACGACAACGCCGTCCACAACGGACACTCCCCCGCCGTCGACGGACGTCCCGTCGACGAGCAGCACCCCGCCGAAGGCGAACGACCTGGTCCTCGACCGTTCGAGCGTGCAGCCCGGCGAGAAACTGTCGGCGACCGGCAAGGGCTGTCTGCCCGGTGAGCGGGTCACCCTGACGTCGGACGGCGATCGGGTCGGCGGCGCCTACGCCGACGTCACCGGAGGTTTCACCGCGGCCGTCGAGTTCACCCGGATCGAGGCGGGCAGGCACACCGTCGTCGCGGACTGCGGCGTGCGGTTGACCGGCGCCGTCGAGCAGGTCGTGACCAGCTCGTCCGGCGGGCAGAGCGGAACCCTGGTGGTGCTGGTGTTCTTCGTGCTGGCCGGGATCACCGCGATCCGCTTCCCCTGAGGCAGGCAGGGTCAGCGGGGAAGCTTCACCACGGTGACGAAGAAGTTGTCGATCTGCCGCACCACGTCGATGAACCGGTCGAAGTCGACCGGTTTGGTGACGTAGGCGTTGGCGTGCAGGTCGTAGCTGCGGAGGATGTCCTCTTCCGCCTCGGACGTGGTGAGCACGACGACGGGGATGCTGCGCAGCTCCGGCGACGCCTTGACCTCGCTGAGCACCTCGCGGCCGTCCTTGCGGGGCAGGTTCAGGTCGAGCAGGATCAGGCCCGGCCGTTCCGCGTTTTCGTACGGCGCTTCGCGGCGCAGGAACTGCAAGGCCTGCTCACCGTCGGAGACGACCGAAAGCGTGTTGCGGATCTTGTGGTGCTCGAACGCCTCCTGCGTCATCAGGACGTCGCCGGGGTCGTCCTCGACCAGCAGGATGTGGATCGGTTCCAGGGAGTCGGTCATGCTTGCTCGTTTCCTTCGCTGGGGGTCTGGGCTGCGGGCAGGGTGAAGCAGAACCGGGTCCCGGCCGTGACGGCGGTGTCCAGCCAGATCCTCCCGCCGTGGTGTTCGACGATCTTGCGGCACAGGGCGAGGCCGATCCCCGTGCCCGGGTAGTCGCCGCGGCCGTGCAGGCGTTGGAAGATCACGAAGATCCGCTCGGCGTACTCGTCGTTGATGCCGATTCCGTTGTCGCTGACGGAGAATCGCCAGTCCGCGCCGTCACGCTCGGCGGACACCTCGATCCGGGGCGGCTCTTCCCCCCGGAACTTGATCGCGTTGCCGACAAGGTTCTGGAAGACCGCGGTCAGGAGGGACTTCTCCCCCAGCACCGCGGGAAGGTCCCCGTGCGTGATCAGGGCGCCGGATTCGGTGATCGCGTCTTCGAGATTGCCGAGCGCGGTGTCCAGCAGGTTTCCGGTGTCCAGCAGGACGTTCTCCCCCGGACGGCGTCCGACGCGGGAGAAGGCGAGCAGGTCGTTGATCAGCGCCTGCATCCGTTTCGCGCCGTCGACGGCGAAACCGATGTACTGGTCCCCGCGTTCGTCCAGTTTCCCCTGGTACCGCTTCTGGAGCAGCTGGCAGAAGCTGGCCACCTTGCGCAGCGGCTCCTGCAGATCGTGCGAAGCGACGTAGGCGAACTGCTCCAGATCCGAGTTCGACCGCTCCAGCTCGCGGGTCCGGACGGCGATCGTCTCCTGCGCGCGCTCCAGATCCGTGACCTCCGCGATGATCCGCGACCGCAGCGATTCCACATCGGACGCCAGTTCGCGCATCTCCTTGGGGCCCGAGCCGCGGACCTCGCGGTGGATGTCGGTCGTGGCCACGTCCCGCACCTCGACGGCCAGCCGCCGGATCGGCTTGATCAGCTTCCGGTGCAGGACAAGGAAGATCAGCGCCAGCGCACCGCAGAGCAGGACCGCGATCACAATGAGCATCGCGCGCAGGACGTCGGCGGAATACGACAGATCCTCCCGCGCGTCCAGCCGTTCGGCTTCCAGGCGATTCTGCAACACGCTCAGCGAACCGCGGACCTCGTCGAACAGCGGTTTGCTCGCGTCCACCTGCGCGCCGGTGGCGGGAGCGCCGGCGAGCACGGGTTCGATGACCGCCCGGCGCCAGATCGTCGCCGCGTCGAGCACCTTGCCCAGGTCGTCGCCGATGGCGGTGCCCGGGGTGGCGCCGAGCCGCCGCAACTCGGCGACGGCCTTGTCCTGCGCCTTCAACCCGTCCTGGTAGGGCTCGAGGAACTCGCGTCGTCCGGCCAGGATGTAGCCGCGAACGCCGGTCTCCTGGTTCAGCATCGCCGTGGAGAGCGAGGTGGATTGCAGCACCTGCGGGCCGGTCACGTCCAGGAGCCTGGCGCGCGAGTCGGTGAGGTTCGTCAACGCCAGCGACCCGGCCACGATCGCGCCGCCGAGCAGCAGGGTGGCGATCACCCCGGACAGCGCGGCCCAGCGGCTGATCGACCAAGCGGGCTTCATCGAGGCGGCTCCCCGGAATCGAACGTGAGCAGGGCGAGGGCGACGTCGTCGTCCAGCGGCCCGCCGTGCAGGACGTCCATCTCGCTGATCAGATGGTCGAGCATTTCGTCGGAGCCGCCCTTGGCGGTCAGGCTGTCCAGCGCGGTGGCGGCCATCCGTTCGAGCCCGACCCGTTCCCCGCTGCCCTCGACGCGCCCTTCGAACAGGCCGTCGGTGTACAGCAGCAGCGACCATCGCGGGCCCATCGGCACCGTCAGCTCCCGCCACCCGGTGCCGGGCGCGACGCCGAGCGGCGGGCCGAGCGCCTCCCTGGACAGCAGTCTGCCGCCCGAGTCGTCGACCAGCAGCGGCTGCGGATGCCCGGCGAGCGTCATCCGCAGGGACCGGCGGTCCGGTGCGACGGTGATCATGCAGACGGTGGCGAACAACGGGCCCAGCGCCTCGTGCTGGAGCATCTTTTCCACCATCGCCAGCGTTTCCGCCATCGGCAGCCCGGCCAGGACCACCGAACGCCACGCGATCCGCAGCGCGACACCGAGCGCAGCCTCGTCCGGGCCGTGCCCGCAGACATCCCCGATGACCAGCTGCAGGGTGCCGTCGGGGAGTTCGACGGCGTCGTAGAAGTCGCCGCCCAGCAGCGCCCCGTTCCGGCCGGGCCGGTATCGCACCGCGAGCCCGAGCCGGGGATCGGTCACCAGCGGGGTCGGCAGCAGGCCGCGTTCGAGGCGCGCGTTTTCCCTGGCCAGCAGCTGATGCTGGAGCAGCTGCTGCTCGACGCGTTCGGCACGGCTGCGTTCCCAGGAATAGCGCAGGGTCCGCGCCAGCAGCTGGCCGTCGACGTGATGCTTGACCAGGTAGTCCTGCGCGCCGGCACCCAGCGCGGACACGCCGAGCGCTTCGTCCTCGCGACCGGTCAGGACGATCACCGCCGTCGACGGCGCGTGCTGCCGCAGCCGGGTCAACCCGGTCAGACCGGTCGCGTCCGGCAGCTGGAGATCGAGGAGCACGCAGTCGGCCGTGATCGGCCGCGCGAGGACCTGCTCGAGCGTGGTCGCCCTCTCGAGGACGACCCGTTCGAGGCTCTCGGCCGCGTCCGCGAGCATCTCTTCGACCAGGAGCGCGTCGCCGTCGTCGTCCTCGATCAGCAGGACATGGAGACGATCCAGCTGCGGTGAGGGTCTACGGGGTGGGGACTGCTCGCCGTGGCGCACGGCGTTGGACACGGACAGCCACCTTTCCTCACCGGTTTTCCGGCGTGCGAACAGAAGACGGCTGTCTTCTCAACCAACGGGAGCGTACCGGTCGTACCGGACAGGCCGCCGGTTCGGACGTCCCGACACACCCACCGCCGGGGTCACGGCGGCGGCCGGGGTGGCCGCATCGCCGCGAAGACCAGGAGCAACGCGCCGAGAAAGAGCGCGGTGACGGCGAGGTCGATCAGGAAGCCGACGACGAGTCCGGTGATCATCGCTCACTCCTGTGCCGTCCTGGCGGCTTCGCGGCGGCGCGCGTACATGCTGGTGAACGAGACCGTGACGAGGACGGCGATGATCACGCCCAGCGAGACCGGGGTCGGGACCTGCGGCACGGCGGGCCAGACCCCGTGCGCCCAGTGCAGGACCAGCTTCACCCCGATGAACGCGAGGATGATCGCGAGACCGTGGTTCAGGTGGACCAGCTTCGCCAGCGCGGAGTGAAGCACGAAGTACAGCGCGCGCAGGCCGAGCAAGGCGAAGGCGTTGGTGGCGAACACGAGGTACGGGTCTTCGGTGATGCCGTAGACGGCGGGCACCGAATCGACCGCGAACACCACGTCGGTGGCGAAGACCGCGACGACCACGACAGCCAGCGGGGTGAGCGCGCGGCGCCCGTGTTCGCGCACGGTCAGCCGGGTGCCGCGGTAGTCGTCGGTGACCGGCATCAGCCGTCGCAGGAACCGGACCGACCGCAACTGGGAGAGGTCCTTCTCGGTTTCGTCTTTCGACAGGGCCTCACGCAGGATCTTGACCGCCGACGCGAGCAGGATCGCGCCGAAGACGAGGAACGCCCAGGTACCCGCCGAGAGCATCGCGGCTCCGGCCGCGATGAACACGCCGCGGAGCACCAGCGCGCCCACGATGCCGTACAGCAGGACACGCTGCTGTACGGCCGGCGGGACCGCGAAGGCGGCGAGCAGCAGCATGAAGACGAACAGGTTGTCCACCGACAGGGACTTCTCGACGACGAACCCCGTCATGAACTCGACCGCCTGGCCACCGCCGAATTCGAGCCACAACCAGAGCCCGAACACGACCGGGAGCGCGAGGTAGAAGACCGACCAGCCGGCGGCCTCCCGCATCGACACCTCGTGCGGTTTGCGGGTCACGGCGAAATCGGCGACGAGCAGAGCCAGCAGGACGGCGATACTGATCGCCCACAACCCCGGCGATCCCACGGATTCGGACATGGAGCCTCCTCGAACTCGAAGTTCGAGGTCTCCTTCACCCCGGTGGGGCGGCCTCCCGGGGACACTGGCGGAGTGTCCGTACTGACCGGGCAGACCCTTGGGAAGTACTCCCCTCGTCGGTCCAGTATCGCACTCGGTAAAGAGTTATTAAAGACCGGGTCAAGCGGGACCCTCCCTGAGTACGCCTCGCACCGCGTCGACGGACAGGTCGTCCCACGGGAATTCGGCCATCCACCAGGTCGCGCCCGCCTTCACGTACGGATCGAGATCCGTGCCCGCGGGGACGCCGATGGCGAAGTCGTAGGGCTTCGTGTCGTCTTCGCGCAGCGCGGTGATGGTCTCGACCGCCTTGGCGAACTCGTCCGCGTGCGGCAGGTTCACCGGGAAGAAGCCGTCGTACCGCGCCGCCCGGCGCATCGGCTTCGTCTTCCCGGGGAAACCCGCCAGCCACACGGGAACCGGCCGCGCGGGACGAGGCAGGAAAGTGATGTCGTCGACCGTGTAGTGCTCGCCGTGGTGCCGAACGGGCTCGCCCGACCAGGCGGCGGCGAGGATCTCCAGCGACTCGTCCAGCATCTCGCCGCGCTTGCGGTCGTCCAGCTCGTCGCCGGTCTTCGAGAACTCCCCGCCGAAGCGATCACTGCCGAGCCCCGCGCCGAGGATCAGCCTTCCGCCGCTCAACCGATCCAAAGTGGCCGTCTCGCGGGCGAGCTTGACCGGGCGCCGTCGCGCCAGCGGCGTGACCATCGGGCCGAAGACGAGCTTTTCCGTGGCGGACGCGACGGCGGCGAGCGTGATCCACGGGTCGGCGATGGCGCGCACCGGCTCGTTCCAGCGGACGTGGTCCCAGACGAACAGGGCGTGCCAGCCCGCTTCCTCGGCCTCCGCGGCGAGGCGCGCGATGATCGCCGGATCGGCCAGCTCGTCGAAGATCGGCAGCCAGAGTGCTGAGCGCAGAGTCATGCCTGGGACCGTACGGGTCCACACCGACAGTTATGGCGACTTTCGCGCTTCCCTGCGGCGGCGATGCTCGAGTGTCTCCCCGTCGCAGTTAGTCCTCTAAATGCGGTTTGACCACCTCCGCCCGGGGTCGGGCGGCAGTCCGTGAAGGCCTCCTTGCCTACGCTGAAGGTAGTGAAGGAGGCCTTCACTGACAGCGTGATCGCCACGTTCGCCCCAGATGCACCAGTAGCCACAGGGACCGCCGCGTGAAGGCCCCCTTCCCTCGGCTCAGCCGAGGAACCTCGACCTTCGCACCCGGCGCATGTCCGTGAAGGCCCCCTTGAGGGACTTTGGCTCCCTCAGGGGGGCCTGAGGTTTTTGTGCACCTACGTCTGACCTGCGCTTAGGCGGCGGTTCGCTCTGATGCGGGATCGACGGTGGAGGATTTGGGACGGTGAACCTGGATCCACCGGTGTGTTTGTTAGGTGATCTTGGTGGGGCTTGTTGATCTTGTGGTGGGGTGGTGGGCAGGGTGGGTTGCCGGTCGTCTCA